>CALEFF010000077.1 GCA_937876865.1 uncultured Bacteroidales bacterium
TGTCCGTACATTGGGCGCTCAGGATAACTGCAACGAGCAACTGGAACGGCGTCTCATAGTGCAGTTCCGTTTCAGGCATAGGCATGGCCTGCTGAAAGTAGGCTATCACATTTTGGTATAGTTCTTTCTTCTTCATTCTGTATTTCTGGCAATAATGTCGGCACAAAGATACACGACATTCGCTGAACTGGCAAATATTGAAGCGCACTTTTCCGGGAAAACTGTACTTCTGTATCCGAATGCTTTATATCTTTGCGCCAGAATGTAACCGTTTAATTTAAAAAAAGAAATGAAATACAGGGCTTGTTGCTTTGCGCTTATGTCGCTATTGGGTGTGGTTGCGGTTTGGGCGCAACGTTTTGATGACTTGTTTTCAGACCGCACGTTGCGTGTAGATTATATATTCAGCGGAAATGCCAATACGCAGCAGATAACTGTGGACGAACTCCGTTGTGCCGAGGGATGGTATGGCAGAAGAACCAATATGGACAAACTGCTTCTTCTCGTATTAAATTAAGAACTACTTTTCCGACTCAAATTAAAGATATCACTAGTAAAAGTTTGTATTATAATTTATTTAGTTTACATGGCTCAGGAAGAAATAAAACATATGAATTATATCCAAATAAAAGTAAAGAAATAATTTTTTAAATGAAAGAAATATCGATTTAATCTTGTATTATGAAACCTAAAAGCAAGAAATTGACGAATCGTCAATAAAACATTGACTAATCATCAATCGTGTATTGACAAGTAGTCAATCAAGTATTGATAAATCGTCAATCAAAAATTGACAAAATGTCAATATGTGATAAATAATATATACAACAATAAAAAAATAGAAAAAAGATAGTAACGCAAAAGATATTTTTTTTTAAAAACATATTTGTGTTATTTTTTTCCAGGACTTGGGCGGCGATTTTTCTTTTTTTTGTATATTTGCAAATTGAGTAATTAGTTAATTTTAGTATGAAGAAAAAGTTATTGTTGATTGGTTTGGCTATTTCAATGATTATGCCAAATTTATTTGCAGACGAGGGAATGTGGTTACCTCTTTTATTGAAAAACAAAGAGGCTGATATGCAAAAAAACGGAATGCGTATTAGTGCAGAAGATATTTATAGTGTAAACAACGCTTCTTTGAAAGATGCAGTTATGTTGTTTGGAACTGGTTGTACAGGAGAATTTGTTTCAAACCAAGGTTTGTTGCTAACAAATCATCATTGTGGTTATAGTTTTATCGTTTCTCATTCTACGGTTGAAAGAGATTATCTTACAAATGGCTTTTGGGCAATGAATAGAGAAGAAGAATTGCCTTGTAAAGGACTAACTATCACACGTTTGGTTTATATGGAAGATGTAACTCAAAGTGTTTTAAAAGGGGTTGCAGACAATATGTCGGAAACTGAACGTCAAAAATTGATAGAAAAAAACATAGCACAAGTAAAAGAAAAAGCAACAAAGAACAATCACTACACTGCTGTGATTAAACCTTTCTATTATGGTAATCAATATTTCATGTATGTTAATGAAGTGTTTAAAGATGTTCGTTTAGTTGGTGCTCCTCCTTCAAATATTGGTAAATTTGGTGGAGATACTGACAATTGGATGTGGCCAAGACATACAGGGGATTTTTCTGTGTTTAGAGTTTATGCAGATAAAGATGGAAAACCTGCTGAATATTCAAAAGACAACGTGCCTTATACTCCAAAAAAACACTTAAAGATAAATATAAAAGGTGTTGAGGAAGGAGATTTTACTTTTGTATTTGGTTATCCTGGAACAACTAAGCAGTTTCTTACCTCTGATGCTGTAAACTATATTCAAAATATTGAAGACCCAACAAGAATTAAGTTAAGAACTGCAAGACTTGATGTATATAATAGAGCAATGAATGAAAGTCCTGCTCAAAGATTACGTTATGCTTCAAAGGTTGCTTCGGTTGCTAACGGTTGGAAAAAATGGCAAGGAGAAGTAAGAGGATTAAAAAGACTTAACGCAATAGAAAAGAAAAAGGCATTTGAAAAAGACTTTAATGCTTGGGCAGAAAATAATGTAAAATATAAAAATGTTCTTTCAGAATTAAAGACTACTTATGCTGAAATGGAGAAAGCAAATCTTTCTTTTATTTATTTGAATGAAGCAGTGTTTGCATCGGATTTAATGGCACAAGTCAGATGGGTTGCTAATATTATTTCTGCTTCTGAGAACAAGAATGAGGAGGAAGTGATTGCATTGGCAGAAAAACTTTATCATAATCTTAAAAACTATTATTCAAAAGATTATGAAAATCATAGAAAAGTAGATAAAGAGATTTTTGTTAAGACTATGGCTATTTTCTATAATGATTTTGCAAAGGCTAATTATTTTTGGTTGAGAGATATTGTTGAAAATAGTAAACAAGAAACAGCAGAACAATTCTTTGCAAAAATCTATGAAACATCTTTCTTGTCTAATCCTCAACAAGCAGAAAAATTATTAAAGAATTTTAAAGCAAAGAATGTAAAGAAAATGATAAATGATCCTGCGGTTGAATTATTCCTTCCTATTTGGGGACAATATATGGAAAAAGATAGATTTGAATTAGCCTCTTACGATAACAAGGTTGATAGTCTTTATAGAATTTATGTAGATGGAATAATGAAAAAAGATACTAAGAAGGAGTTTTACCCTGATGCTAATCTTACTTTAAGAGTTGCTTATGGAAATATAAAGACTTACTCGCCAAAAGATGCTATTAAATATGAAGCTTTCTCAACAATTGAAGGTATTATGGAGAAAGAAAATCCTGAAATTTATGATTATGTTGTTGAACCAAAATTAAAACAACTATATAATAATAAGGACTATGGTCAATATGCTAATAAATATGGAGAATTGCCCGTTGCATTTATTGCAAGTAATCACACAACAGGAGGAAATTCTGGAAGTCCTGTTTTAGATAAAGACGGAAATCTAATTGGTATTAACTTTGATAGAAATTGGGAAGGAACAATGAGTGATGTTATGTATGATCCTTCGCAATGTAGAAACATATCTTTGGATATTCGTTATTGTTTATTTATAATTGACAAATTTGCTGGTGCATCTCATCTTATTGATGAAATGACCTTAATCAAATAAAAACTATTGTAAAATGAAAATATCATATAATTGGCTAAAAAAATATGTTGATACTAATGTATCGGCAGAAGAAGTTGCAAATCTTTTGACTTTCGGTGGATTAGAAGTAGAAGATATAGAATTGGTTGAAAGCATTAAAGGTGGATTAAAAAATTTCTTTGTGGGCGAGGTATTAACTTGTGAAAATCACCCTAACTCTGACCACTTACATATAACAAAGGTTAATGTTGGTGGTGAAGAACCTTTGAATATTGTTTGTGGAGCTCCAAATGTTGCAGCAGGTCAAAAGGTAATTGTAGCTACAATAGGTGCTAAGATTTATGAAGAAAACGGAGAATGTTTTGAAATAAAGAAAAGCAAACTTAGAGGTGAGCCAAGCGAGGGTATGATTTGCTCTGAAAAAGAACTTTGTTTGAGTGATAATCACGATGGCATATTAGTTTTAGACCCAAGTGCAAAAGTAGGAACTCCTGCTAAGGAATATTTTAATATTGAAGAAGATTACGTTTTTGAAATTGGTTTAACAGCTAATCGTAGCGATGCAACTTCTCACATTGGTGTAGCAAGAGATTTGGTTGCTTTACTAAAAAGCCAATTAAATGAAGAAAAGACTTTAAATATTCCAAGCGTAGAAGATTTTAAAGTAGAAGAAACCTCACAAAACATTGAAATAAACATAGATACTAATCTTTGCAAGAGATATAGTGCCGTTGTAGTAAAAGGAGTTGAAGTAAAAGAATCCCCAAAATGGTTAGCAGATAGTTTAAGAGCGATAGGCTTGCGACCTGTTAATAACATTGTAGATGTAACTAACTTTATTTTGATGGAAGTTGGGCAACCGCTTCACGCTTTTGACTTTTCAAAAGTAAAAGGAAATCAAATCAATGTTAAATCTCTTGAAAAAGACAGCGTTTTTGTTACCCTTGACGGAGTGGAAAGAAAACTTAACGGCAAAGAAGCAATGGTTTGCAATAGTCAAGAAGCAATGTGCATGGGAGGAATTTACGGTGGCTTGGATAGTGGAGTAAATGAAAAAACTGTAGATGTACTTATTGAAAGTGCTTATTTTGATCCGGTTGTGATTCGTAAGGCTGCTAAGTATCATGGTTTGAAAACCGATGCTTCTTTCAGATATGAAAGAGGTGCAGACCCTAATATTACTCTTTATGCTTTGAAACGTGCAGCTCTTTTAATCAAAGAAGTTGCAGGAGGAAAGATTTGTTCTCAAATAGTTGATGTTTATCCAGAGGAAATAAAGCCTAAGGAAATAGAACTATCATTTGAAAGAATGGATTCTTTGATTGGCAAAAAATTAGATAGAGAAATAGTAAAAGAAATATTGAACAAGCTAAACATATCTACTATTTGCCGAGAAGATGGTTTAACTGCAATTGTGCCAACAAACAAAGTTGATGTTACAAGAGAGTGCGATTTGATTGAAGAAATACTTAGAGTTTACGGATACAACAATATAGAAATTTCTTCAAGTATGAAAAATTGTATTTCTACCTCTGTAAAACCCAATCCAGAGAAAATACAAGCTTTTGTTTCGGATATGTTGGCTGCAAAAGGCTTTAACGAAACAATGAACAATTCCTTAACAAAGGTTTCTTACTATGAAAACAACAAAGACTTCCCACAAGAAAATTCTGTCTTGGTCTTGAATGCTCTAAGCAAAGACCTTGGACAAATGAGACAAACTCTTCTTTATGGTCAATTAGAAACTATTTCTTATAACATAAATCGTAAGACTGCGGATTTAAGATTGTTTGAGTTTGGTAATTGTTATCAAAAAAATAATGACAGCTTTGAGAGTCCTGAAATCACAAAACGCTACACCGAACACAAACATCTTGCAATGCTTACAACAGGAAAAAGCATTGAAAGTTGGCAAGCAAAAAGGGTAGATGAGGATTTCTATTATTTAAAGAATATTTTATTGAATATTTTCTCTGAACTTAGAGTTAATATGACACGTTTTGAACTTCAACAAATAGAAAACGAATCATATATTTATGCTTTGGCATACGTAGCAAAAGACAGCAAGAAAACTATTGCAACAGTTGGTATGCTACGTCCTACTCTTTGCAAGAAATGGGATATAAAACAAAGTATCTTCTATGCAGATGTAGATTGGACTTTACTTTATCGTTACATTCCTTCTAAGAGTGTGAGATATGAAGAAATAAGTAAATTCCCTGAGGTAAGAAGAGATTTGGCTTTGGTTGTGAAAGAAGAAATTACTTTTGCACAAATGGAAGCCTTGGCTTATCAAACAGAAAAGAAATTATTGAAAAAAGTATCTTTGTTTGACGTTTACAAAGGAGATAAACTACCTAATGGTCATAAACAATATGCTTTGAGTTTTATTCTTCAAGACAATGAAAAAACATTGACCGATAAACAAATCGAAGCTATTATGTCCAAACTTCTAAAAACATTTGAACAAAAATTAGAAGCTAAATTAAGATAATAAATATGCGAAGCCTCTTACATTACGATATAAAGATTCTCATTGTATTGCTTGAATCGCTAAAAGGAAATAAGGATTTTTTTATGTTCTTAGTCAATAATGGATTTCCTGAACTTGCAGCGTGGAGCAATGCTGTAAGAGGTGATGAAGAGGCTTTGCATTGGCTTTTTGATAATGGATTTGGAACTCTTGGAGTGCTATCAAACGCAATCGATGGAGAGAAAAAAGCAGTGCAATGGGTCTTACGCTCAAACGATGATTTTCTAATAAATTTCTCTGCCGCTTGTAGAAAAGAAGAAGATGGTAAACGATGGTTAGAAGACAATGAGTTGAATATTTTTATCAAAATGGCAGAAGAAATTATCGTTATTCTCGACAAGCAGATAAAAGATAGAATGTTTTGGTATAAATGGAGAAAATAATTAACAATTCGTTTTATTTTGTAATTGCTTATCTTTTTGTTTTTGCAGTAGTACAAATCTCCACAATTCTACCTGCTTTTTCTCTTAATGTTCCTATAATTATTTATAGTTCTTATTTGGATTTCAACACTCTTACTTCTGCCGCCTCAGACGAAGTATGGAAAAGTGTAGATAACATAGTTAATATTTTTGGAAGTGGAATTATTCTGCTCGTTCTTTTAATGTTTATATCTATTGTTCTTCTTCTAAGATGGAAATCAAAAAAGGTGTGGATACAACGCCTACTTTTTTGGGTAATAATTTGCAGTTTCATAAGATTTTGCAATGGTTTTATTTGTGGACATATTTTTTACCTTTGGGGATTCAATTTAGTAACTGATTTTATTGGGCTTACATTCCCTTCAAACATAATGAAAGTTGTCTTTGTAATAATTATGTTTGTTATTCTTGGGCTTGGAATGTATTTTCTTAGAGAAATTATTGTGGGAATAATTGACCCTTGCAAAGAAAATATTAAGAAAGAAATCAAAGTAAAGGTAATATATCCCTCAATCATTGGAGGAATATTGATTTTAATTATTTTCTTTCCAATCACTCAAAAAGATGCTGCAATAGAAATTGTAAATAGCATTATCACTCCTCTATTGATAGCGTCACTTTTTAGAATGGGTGTTACCAAAAAGTTCTCTTTCATTGACCAAGCAAACGTTCAAAAGAAACAAACAAAAGAAAAACTCAATATTATTCTGATTCTTATCTGTTTTGTAATGGTTTTATCTCTTAGGCTTATTTTTGACAAGGGTGTAAAACTAACTCCAAATAGTTATGATAATTACATATTAGATAATTTACTTTCCTTTGTAGTGGTTAGTTTTTTATTATTACTCTTTTTGTATTTATTGTTTGCCTATTATCATCATCATAAAAAGCAAAAGCAAGAAGAACAAGAACTAATCCAAGACTACAAATCTTTTGAGCAAATGAAAGACCACAATATGTTTGACTTTAACAAATCAAAGAACTTAGATAAGTATAACAATGCTTGGAATGAAATAGAGAAAGAAAAATAATTATACCTTTCTTTGAACCATTGTGAAAAATAGTTGTTTTAATTAAAAATCAAAAACACAATGGTATTATGAAAAAAACAGCGTTTATTTTAATTATTTCTTTGTTTTTAACAAATATTTCTTTGTTTTCGCAAAATAAAGTAAAGAGTTCTGGATTTGTTTCCACAGCAGGTTTCACAATGGTTTTTTTTAGTAATTTTGATGATTTGAACGCTTCTATCAAATCTTATTATCCCGATTACAAAGACTTCAACCCTATAATGCAAACAGGCTTTACACTTGGGTTTGGGTATTACTTCAAAGATAGATTTTCTATCTTAACAGAAAGTTTTGCTTCCTCCGCTCCTTCTATGAGCAGTTATGAGGATCAATATGCAGAACTTAGAAGTTATGGTAGCAAATTAGAGGTTTCTTACATATTTTATAGAGTAAAAAACTTTGATTTTGAGTTCTCTATCGGTCTTGGAGGACAATACAATAGTTTTTTACATACGATAAAAGATGAAAAAGAAGAATATCGACCTAATTTGGCACTTAATTCCCTAAACACAATTGTGCCTGTTGGCTTTACTTGGTGGATTTACAAAGCGAAAGAGGCTCATATCAGTGAAAGAGCCGTTGGAATAAGCATTGATTATAACATTATTGCTCATAAAGGAATCACATCTGTTACTGGTTTCAATCAAAAAGTTCATTATCCTAACATATCAAGCAACAACCTTTGGCTAAGTATTGTACTTAAAATGTAAAATTATTCATATATTTGCAGTTTGAAAGCAAATATAGTTTGTTAAATGAGTGAGAGAACAGAATTAGAAAGTTTGGGTGAGTTTGGACTAATAGAAAGACTCACCCAACCACATACAAGAGAAATAAAAAATAACAGTACAATACTATCTGTTGGAGATGATGCTGCTTGTTTAGAATATAAAGACAAAGTTGTTTTGGTTTCCACAGATATAATGACAGAAGGAGTGCATTTTGATATGGTTTACACTCCTTTAAAGCATTTAGGATATAAGGCTTGCGTAGTTAATTTTTCAGATATCTATGCAATGAACGCCCGTCCTAAACAAATAACAATTTCATTAGCCGTTAGTAATCGATATAGCGTTGAAGCGTTAGAGGAATTATATGCAGGAATATATCTTGCTTGCGAAAAATATGGAGTAGATGTAGTTGGAGGAGACACAACAAGTTCAGCCGCTGGAATGTTTCTTTCAATAACCGTTATAGGAGAAGCGGAAAAAGAAAAAGTAGTTAAAAGAAACGGAGCAAAACCTTATGATTTGTTGTGCGTAACAGGAGATTTAGGAGCAGCTTATGCAGGATTGTTGGTTTTGCAAAGAGAAAAGGCTGCTTTTATGGTCAATCCCAACTCTCAACCACAATTAAAAGACTACGAATATGAGGTTGGACGTCAATTAAAACCTGAGGCACAAAAGAAAATCATAGACTTTTTTGAACAAGAGGGCATTTTACCAACTTCAATGATAGATATTTCGGACGGACTTGCCTCAGAGGCCTTACATATCTGCAAACAATCAGAGGTTGGTTGTGAAATATATTTAGAAAAACTACCTGTTGATTATAGAACATCAAAAACATTTGAAGAATTTAAGATTTTAGCAGACACAGGTGCCTTAAACGGAGGGGAAGACTATGAATTGTTATTTACAATCAATCAAAAAGATTACGAAAAAATACAAAAAAACGACAATATTCACATCATAGGACACATAACCGACAAATCATTAGGTTGTCAATTGGTTACCCCTCAAAATACCACAATAGAATTGAAAGCACAAGGCTGGAATCATTACTCAAACAAAAAAGAAAATTAAAATGATTAAGAATTTATTATTAGATATGGGAGGTGTGATACTTGATGTTAGTTATCACAAAGTTGTAGAAACATTTAAGAGTTATGGAATAGAGAATTTTGACAAAATTTATACACAAGCAAAACAAGTTCCTATAATTGACACTTTTGAAGAAGGAAATTGTACTATTGCCGAGTTCAGAGATGGAATTAGAGAATTATTACAAACACCTATTACAGATGAACAAATAGACAAAGCTTGGTTTTCTATGATTTTAAACCTACCAAAAGAAATAATTCAATTGCTTGGCGTTTTAAAATTAAAATACAATCTTTATTTATTCTCAAATACTAACGAATTACATATAGAATTTCTAAAAAAAGATTTTGAAAAACAATTAGGATTTGATTTATTCTCTTGTGTTTTCAATAAAGCATATTTTTCAAACGAAATTCACAGAAGAAAACCTCACCCAGAATCTTTTCAATTCGTACTTGACGATGCTGGAATCAAAGCAGAAGAAACTTTATTCATAGACGATTCTCCACAACATCTTGAAGGAGCAAAACAAATTGGTTTAAACACTTATTGGCTAACTAATGGAGAAACGTTAATAGACCTTTACGATAAAAAAATCATATAATGAAAACCTCCATTTTTAAAGAAAACAGATTGGTAAAACGATTCGTAAACAAGTACACAATAACTATACTTGTTTTTGCTATTCTTTTATTATTTTCTCCAAATAATAACATAATATATTACTTTAAGATAAAGGAGCAATGTAAAGAAGTAGAACAACAAAAAAACTTTATCTTAGAGGAAATTAAGCAAGATAGTATTAGAAATGCAGACTTAGAAAAAAATATTAAAGCAAAAGAAAAATATGGCAGAGAGAAATATCTGATGAAAGCTGCAAACGAGGATATTTACGTAATAAAACAACAAGAAAATATTTCTTCTGTTAAAGAATAAAGCAATTTGCTAAGAAAAAATGACGCTTTTTCTTAGCAAATTAACAGAAAAGTTGTATTTTTGTAGTCTGTTAAAATAGTTTTCTTAAAATTTTGGCTAAAAATTGATTAAATATATGAAATTAAGACAAGTAATTTTTTTCTTTTTGATAGTTGCAAGTGTTAATGTGTTTGCTCAAAAAAGAAGTTTGACAGAAATTGCCGATGAGGCTTTTGAAAACAAGCAATATGTTACAGCAGTAGATTTATACAAAGAGGCTTACACAAAAATAAAAGGTAATAGAGAAGAAAAAAATAGGATAATGTTCCAACAAGCAGAGTGTTATCGCTATATGAATGACCAAAAAATGGCAGTAAAGACTTATCAAAGATTGGTCAAAGCAAAATACTATGACGTTCAGCCTAAGATTTTTTTGCATATGGCAGATATTCAAAAATTTAATAGCGAATGGGACGCTGCAGAATACAACTACAAAGAATATTTAAAACTTGTTCCAAATGACGCTTTGGCAAAAAGGAGATTACAATCCATTGAGTTAGCAAAAAAATGGATAAACAATCCAACTCGACACGAAATTGTAGAGTTGAAAAACGTTAATACAGAATGGAATGAATGGGGACCTCGTTTCTCAGCCTCAGAAGAAGAGAATGAAGTTATTTTTACATCTTCACGACCAACAGAAATGAGCGAAGATGTCGATGTTTGGACAGGAGAATATTTCTCTGATATTTACACAAGTGCAAAATTAAAAAATAGGGAACTTAGTGAGCCTAACTTAATCTCAATAGAACAAATAAACACTGAGGCAAACGAAGGAGAACTTGTGTTTGCTAAGGGGTCTACCACTCAAAATGTTTATTTCTCACGCTGTCTTATCCAACATAGAGAGCAATTGAATTGTGCTATCTATATGACCAAACCTGTGGAAAAGGACAAAAAAAATAAAAAACGCTCACAATTAGAAGAAGGAGAAGAAGATCAATCTCCATTTATAATGATTGACCTTGGTGATACTGCATTTAACTATTTCCACCCAGCAATTTCTTCTGACGAATTAACTCTTTATTTTTCTTCCAACCGTCCAGGAGGAGAAGGTGGCTATGATTTATGGAAAGCAACAAGAAGTAGCATTGAAGAATCTTTTGGAAGCGTAGTAAATCTTGGTAAACTAATCAATACAGAGGGCAATGAGCAATTCCCTACCCTACGTTCTGACACAAGACTTTATTATTCCTCAGATGGATTGCCAGGTTTGGGAGGTATGGACTTATTTTACTCAGAATTTGTCAATGAAGAATGGAGTGAACCTGAAAACTTAATGTATCCAATCAATAGTCCATCAGATGAAATTGGTATTATCTACAATAAAGTTGCAGAAGAAAACATTGCAGCAGAAGAATCAGGATTTTTCTCTTCTAACAGAGAAGGAGGAACAGGCGGAGATGACCTTTATTCTTTTTATAGAGCTCCATTGTTATTCTCTTTAAAAGGAAAAGTACGCGATGACAAATCTATGCAAGCAATAGATGGTGCAAGAGTTCGTTTAATTGGTGATGACAATTCTTCCTTTGAAACAAGAACTAATAGAAAGGGAGAATACGACTTCACAACAGAACAATTAAAATACAACGTTAATTATAAAATACAAGTATCTCAAATAGGATATTTCAACAATGAAGGGAAAGAATCTACTGTTGGATTAACTACTACAACTGAATTGGTTCACGATTTTAAATTAAAGCCAATACCAAAAGAACCTATCGTATTACCAGAAATACGCTATGACTTAGCAAAATGGGAATTAAAAGATCAATATCAAGACTCGCTTTCTGATTTGTTGGTAATATTGGTTAATAATCCTACATACGTTATAGAACTTGCTTCACATACCGACTCACGTCCTTTCCTTAGAGTAACAAACGATACACTAAGCCAAAGAAGAGCAGAATCAGTAGTAGAATTTCTTGTTGCAAGAGGAATAGATAGAGATAGATTGATTCCAAAGGGCTATGGCGATAGAGTACCTCGCACTTTAAAAACAAATTGTGTATCAGAATTTGGCGGAAAAGAATATTCTTTTGCTAAGGGTATAACACTAACCGATGATTATATCAACAAATTAAGAACTAAAAACGAAAGAGAGGCAGCCCATCAACTAAATCGTAGAACAGAATTCCGTATTTTGAGAACCGATTATGTTCCAAAAGCCGTTTTAGATAGTTTAAAAGATGCTGAATTGAATGCTCCGATTGTCGATATGGTATCGGGCACAGTACCTCCTCCTGACACAGAAATTCCTATCGTTTATACAGATAATCACATCAAGGTTTCAATGATAAATGGTAGTAAGGCTCAAATCTATATCATATTAAACGGAAAATCAGTTCCTTGTATTTATGATGAAAAATATAGAGATGCAGCAGTATTAGATTGGGATTTAGCAATGAAATTCCTTTTGGAAGGAAGAATCACAAAAGATGATTTCAAAGATAGAGACAAAGCATTTGACGAAGATGGAAATATTTTAGACAATTCAGTACTTACATTCAAATCTGCTTATATCGGAAAATACTTTGCAGATAAATACGAAGTAATCGTAAGAAAAGGAATGAAATACGATATGATTGTCAATAAAAATGGGCTAATTGATTTCGGAACATTTACCTTCTCACGAGCAAGAGGAGAAATAATTTTTGAAGAATAAAAGCAAAAAATTTGGTGGATTGCAGAAATAGTATTATTTTTGCAATCCAAAACAACAAGATGCGGGGTGGAGCAGAGGTAGCTCGTCGGGCTCATAACCCGAAGGTCGTAGGTTCAAGTCCTGCCCCCGCTACAAAGAAAAAAGCGGAAGAATTATCTTCCGCTTTTTTAATTTCACAATGCTAAGTTATTATTTTTCCTTTTTATATTCTTCGTATTCTTTATTTAATCCTTCAACTATTTCATCTGTTATGTCCATTCCTTCATCAATATAAAGAACAGGTGAACCAAGATAGGACTTGCTAAAAATAATATCAAAATTTTCGTGTTTCTTGTTATAATCTTTGATAAAGGCATAAATAGCATCTAACATTTTTTTGTTGTCTGAGGCTTGTCTTTCTTGCAAATTCATCATCATTTGTTGTTCAAGTTGAGGCAATTCTTGTTGTCTTTTTGTTAAATCTTGCTCTGTTTGTTTTTGTTGAGTCAAAGTCAAAGATGCACCATTCTTTAAGTAGTTTTCATAATCACTTTGAAACTTTCTTGCCTTTGATTCTAATTCGTTTTGCAACTTTTTTTGATAATCTTGCAATTCTGCTTCCATATCACGTGCCATTTGATACTTTGCCATTATAGTATCGGTATTGATATAGGCAACTTTTAAACCAGAGGAAGAAAGAGTTTTGTTTTTTTTCTCTGTTTTCGCAACATTTTTTGTTTCTTTTTCTTCTTTGTTTCCATCAGATAATACCATAACGAAAAGTATTATCGAACAAACGATAGACAATCCACAGCCTATCCATAATGCAATGTTTGAATTCTTTTTTTCCATATAATTTATTTTTATTTGTGGCAAAAGTACAAAAAAAAACACTATTTATTTTAAAAATAAAGCAAATAGTTATATCTTTGCAGACTGAAAAGATTTGTATTATGAAGAAGATTCTTATATTCACCGTGTTAGTTAGTATGTTTTGTTCACTTTCTGCACAAAGAAGAAATTACAGAACAGTAGATGTATTTGATAATAATGTAGAATTATCTGTATCAGGTGGTATGCACGCCTTGCACTTAGTTCAGGTAACTCCTGTAGAAGGGTTAGCAGATGAATTAACTCCTATGGTACAATTTTCCGTAGGCTATCATTTCTCTCCAATTTTAGGAACAAGAATAGCAATTCAAGGAGGAAATACCAAGAGTGCGTTAGGAGATACTATTTTACCAAACTCCTTATTGTATACTCACGCAGATTTATTAGTAGAACTAACAAACTTTTGGAAAACTAAACCAAAAAGAAAAAAGAGAGGCTCAATTAACTTTTATTATGATGCAACAGTAGTATTTGGATTAGGTTTTGTAACTCTAAGGCCAGAAGAAGCAAGAGATCAATTCTCGGGTTTTGCAATCAATGGAGGTTTAATCAACTCAATTTCTTTTAACGATAAGTTATGGATAAACTTGGAAACAAAACTACTTTTAACAAATGATGCCTTTCCTGCGGATTATCATATGAATTATGGAGGTTGGGCAATGAATTATGATGTTTCCTTAGGATTGAGTTATAAGATTGCAACCGATCAACGAAACAAACGTTACACAGGAAGAAGAAGATAATTTTCATACACTTTTGTTTTTAATAGCACAAAAGAATTTCATTTTTTTGTGCTATTTTTATTTTTTATTCTTTCTTTCGTTTCTTTGTTGTATCTTTGCACAAAATAAGAAAATACAATGGGTAATATAGTAGCAATCGTAGGTCGTCCTAATGTAGGCAAATCAACTTTATTTAATCGTTTAACAGAAACAAGAGATGCAATTATTCACTCCGAAGCAGGCGTAACAAGAGACCGTCATTACGGAAAATCCAATTGGAATGGAAAAGAATTTTCTGTAATTGACACAGGAGGATACGTAATTGGAAGTGAAGACGTGTTTGAAGGCGAAATAAGAAAACAAGTAATCTTAGCAATAGAAGAAGCAGACGCCATAATCTTTATGGTAGATGTAAAAGAAGGCATCACACCTGACGATGAAGAAGTAGCAGAACTATTAAGACGTTGCGACAAAAAAGTATTACTTGTTGCCAATAAAGTAGATAACGCAGCGAGAGCAAACGATCACTATGAATTTTACTCATTTGGACTTGGCGAAGTCTATACAATATCTGCAATAAACGGCTCCGGAACAGGAGAAATGTTAGACGAGTTAGTAAAAGACTTTGCAGAAGAAGAAACCTTTGTTGATGAAAACGCAGGAATACCTAAACTTTGCGTTGTAGGACGTCCAAACGTTGGAAAAAGTTCCTTAATCAACACCCTAATCGGACAAGAAAGAAACATAGTTCATAATTCAGCAGGAACAACAAGAGATTCTCTTGACACAAGATATAACCTTTTCGGATTTGACTTTGTGATTATCGACACAGCAGGCGTAAGAAAAAAGAACAAAGAAATGGACGATGTAGAATTTTACTCAGTTATGCGTTCAATTCGTTCAATAGAAAATTCCGATGTTTGCGTTTTGATGATAGATGCCTCACAAGGCTTAGAAAGTCAAGATATAAACCTATTCTCACTTATCAATCGCAACAACAAAGGTGTTGTAATTGTGGTAAATAAATGGGACTTAATAGAAAAAGACAACAAAACAATACTTGAATTTGAAGAAAAGATAAGAGCAAAGATAGCACCATTTGACGATGTGCCTATTGTCTTTACTTCTGTTATCAACAAACAAAGAATATTCAAAGTATTAGAAACTGCAAGAAAAGTTTACGAATCACGAAGCAGACAAATACCTACCTCAGAGTTGAACGAAAGGCTATTACCAATAGTAAAAGAACAAAATCCACCACCAGCATACAAAGGAAAGTATGTAAAGATTAAATATATCATGCAATTAAAGACAGCATACCCACAATTTGTCTTCTATTGCAACCTTCCACAATACATAAAAGACCCTTACAAACGTTTTGTTGAAAATCGTTTAAGAGAAATGTACGACTTCAAAGGCGTACCTATCACAATATTCTTCCGACAAAAGTAAAAAACTTATGGAAGTAAGGATTGACAAATGGTTATGGGCAGTAAGGCTTTACAAAACAAGAGCCTTAGCGACCGATGCTTGTCGATTAGGGAAAGTAACCTGCGAAGGAAGTGTAGTAAAGCCCTCAAAAATCGTAAAAGAAGGAGATGTGTATGTAGTAAACATAGACCAACTACACCGAAAAGTAAAAGTAAAACAACTTCTCAACAATAGAGTTGGAGCAAAACTTGTAGAAAACTTTTTAGAAGACCAAACCGACATTCAAGAGATTGAAAGAATACGCATAGCAAGAGAATACGCCTTTGAAAAACGCGATAGAGGAATAGGCCGACCAAGCAAAAAAGACCGAAGACTATTAGATGAATTTAAATCTTAAAGAAATAAAAAAACAAAACGCTCGTTTGTCAAAATATTTCAAAGACTTACGAGCGTTTTTCTTTGAGTTAGGAAAAATTAAACCATAGTCCGTTATAGTTAATAAACTGTAAAATGTATATATTTTGATGTTGCCAACGATTTAGACGTTTTATTGTCATCTTGTATCTCAATAAAAAATTTGTTACTTCCTTTCTTTATCACTGAATATGGTATTTCAAGTACAAAATCTTTCCACCTACAACTTTTATATGTTGAGATGTCTGTATCTTGAACTGTAAGTTGTCCATCTGGAGTTTTATAATGATTAATAGAAGAAGTTAATCTATTTCCATCTTCATCATAGAAGAATGCGCAAATCCGAATTCTTTCATTTAACTTATTATTTACAACAAAATTAACGTGAATACGCATATAATTCTCTCCATTTTTTGGAATATTATGTTCAACCCAAAGGCTATCAATCTTTGCATTTGGCTTATCATTAGCAGATTGCTTAATATTTACACGTTTTGTTAATTTTCCTGATTTTATAGTAAAGTAATCTTCACGAGATTTATTCGTCTCATTTCTTTCTATCTTCAAGGTTACACCATCGTTTGATTTAGATAATTTGATCCAGCTAAGTGTTCCAGTACCTATTTTCCATATACTATCACATGTTATATTTATCCTTTTTGTTCCACCTTCATGAGACACTGATATTTCTGTTGTAGAAAGATTGAGGTAAGGATTTTCTCTTTTAGTTTTTTTCTTTTTTGTAGTATTTTTTTCTTTTTGAGATTCTATGATACTATCTTGCTTTACTTTTACTCTTTCCTTTGATTTATCTAATTCTATCTTAACCCGTTCATCGTGTAACCTTTTATTCTCATCATTACATTTAATTATAAAAAATATTGCAAAGCCGAAAATAAAAAACAACCATATCATACATGGAAGAGAGTTCTTCTCTTTTTCTATACCAACTACATTTGCAACACCATTAGTTAATTTATTTGAATAACAATTTATATGATTGTAGTTTCTTATTGCAAAAAGTTTTTCGTCTTTCGATTTATTTTCTAATGGTATTTCTATTTCTGAAGTATCGGCAAGAGCTCCTACAAATGGTTTAACCAAATTATAATGAGATGCAATTTCTTTAAACCAATTTTCAATTCTTTTTAATTCTGGTGATTTTGTGTGAAAAGCATTTTCTATTTGCAAGTTCAAAGGCATAGAACCTGAAAGCAATTCATTTTGGTTGAGAATCTTATAGACCAAAGTTTCGCAACACTCAAACATTGAATCAATATTTTCAATATACTCACCTGTAAAAGCAAAACAAAATCCGTAATAATCGGTGTTAGAAGCATTCAAACGTCTTAAATAAGTGTAGTAGACATTTATTCCTTTCTTTTCTACAAACAAATGTTGAGCGTGTTTTAACTTCTTGACATATTTCTTAAATATATCAGTAGTATAATCTATTGGATATTGTTCTACCTTTTTTACCTTTTTGATATGTAATAAATAAAGTGAGTACGACATAATATTACCATAATTTAAATTTAATTACTTGTTCATTATTATCTATTTCGTATGATTTTACTCTGTTCAATATTTCATTACCTAAGAGCAAATCAGCTGCAACATTATCGGCAACACAAGCTACAACATCCTCAAAAAGAATCATATCTCCGACTATTACTTTCTTTAATCTCACAACAGGCATTTCTACAACACTTCCGTCAGCTATAGAACTCTGAATAGGCTCCAAAATATCTTCTTCGGTTATCAGTCCGTTTTTGACAAGAGCCATAAACTCTAATCTTGAAATAAGATTTGTGGAACAACCTGTATCGAATATCATATAGAAACCTAAACCATTTATGCTAACAGGTAATAATTTTACTCCATTCTTTTCTTGATATGCAATTTCTACATAATCTTCGATAATTGTTTCCTCTTCATAATATTCATCTTCTATATAATCTTCCGAATATTCATCAGAATCACTCTCGTTGTTTTTGTTCCCGCAAGAAGCAAAAACAACGAAAAGTGATAATAACAATGTGAAATTTAGTTTACTTATTTTTTGAAATATTTTTTCCATAAATTAATTTTTTCATCGGTTTTAATTTCTTTATAAGTAGAATCCTTATCCTCATTTACTCCTTCATATTTTTTATTATTATTTTCTGCATATTTTTTAAGGAATTCTGTAAACTTCTCTCTATTACTTTGGTCTTTTATCCATTCTTCGTATTTCTCTTTATCTTTTTTTGCAGGTGCATTTTCTTGAACAGAAGGTTGATTTGTACTTGTGCTAATTTCTGTTGAAGTATTGTTTTCTTCATTAATATCTTCTGACCAAACATCAATTTCTTTTTCTTCTGAATCTTTAGGTTTTTCTGATTCTTCTATTGTTGCTGTTTCTGTCGAATTATCTTCTTTTGAATTATTAGACAATCCCACTATACCAATTATAATATCAACAACAAGAAGTATTGCAAGAACAAAAGTCAACAAAGACTTTATTTCAATCTTTGGTCGCGGTTGTGGAGCATCGTCTATCTTTATAATTTCAGTGCTTGTCGAAAGTTTATTTTCAATCTCTTTTAAGTGTTTTTTTATTTCTCTATCTCTGACACTATTATTACTATTAGCATTAGTTAATTTAGTTTCTAACTCCTCATTCCTTTTTATCAAAATATTTTTTTCATCTTTCAATATTTGAATTTCCTTATCTTTTTCTAGAATCAAATTTTGCCGTTGTTGTATTTGTGAGGTTAATGTTTTGATATTTTGTTCTTTTTGCGAAAGAGCTGTTGGAATCTCCTCCGATATTTCTACATTAACGCTCTTTTTCAACATCGCCCAAATCTTCTCATTGGTTAAATCATTAGGATTTTGGACAGGAAATTGAATTTGATTTGATGGTAAAGAAAGTTTCTCAGCATTTACTTTTTTTGTAAAATTTTCTATATGTTTTAGTGAAGTATTTACACTATTATCGTTAAAAGAAGTTATTCTAATTTCATCATTTTCAAGCAAATGATTAAGTGCTTCTTTCATTTTTTGTCTTAAGCCAAAAAAATCTCTTATAACATTGCCATTATCTTCATAAACATAAGAAAAACCAAGCATACAACCGGGTCTTTTAGCTGAAAGATCACTTTTAATATAAGTATAATAAGTCTTATAGCCATCTCTACTTATTTTAAAAAGTTCTTTATAACCATCTTTATGAAAAGAAGTATCAAGAAATGAATAGTCATCACCTTGTGCAGTGGCTTTGGATTTCAAGTCTATGACTTGAAATCCATCACTGTCACCTAATTTTCCTAATATATAAAACTTCTCCACCATAATCTACAAGCATTTATTAATTGCATTCCAAAGTTCTTGAGGATATTTATTCTTTCCTTCTGTAAATATTTTTACTTTTTTATTTAGCACTGTATTAAATTCCTCGGAGTAAGTTCCTGTTTGGAAAGGAATCAAATAACAATCATACTCCTTTATTATTGCTTTCGGACCATGTACTTTGAATAAATCTAACAAGCCAGGATAATCATCATTTATTTCTTGTCTTAGAGTTTTTATATTAACATTTCCGTTACTATCTAAGGCAGGAGAGCAATCTATCTTATTATAAAGAAATATTACTTTATCTTTTTTATCCATCATTTGTTTCACTTGTGCAATCCTGTTTTTATATCTCACTCTTGTTTCATTATCTTTATAATTTGGCTCTAAGATAAAGATATAAACTTTCCTATTATTAGAATTTATTATACTGGAAACGTATTGGACTGGAAAAGGTATATTCTTTTTAGGATCTGGTTCAAATAACCTTTCACCTGGGCTTTCTAATATTTGACATTTTTTTGTTCCATTATCCCAAATATCTAAAAGCATAAAATTAACCCCTTTCGTTGCTTCTGCTGCTAAATTACTCATTGCGTCATTATGAAAGTTGTCGCATCTGCTAACATATTTTCCGCCATCATTACTAACAAAATCCTTATTAGGTTTTATATTAGTATTTATACTATTTAAATATCTATATAAACGAACTAATGTCATTGTTTTACCTGATGATGGTGGTCCGAAAAGGAATATTATTGGAGATGTCTTATCCTTTAAATTAACATTAACTATTCCTCCTGCTGGTGCTGGTGCTGGTGTTGATGTTGGAATATCTACTTCATTTATTTCTGGAATAGGCTCGTAATTATCTTGTATATCTATTTCTTGAACAACATCTACGTGTTCTTCATTATTATCTTGTCTGTCTATTTCTTGAACAACATCAAATTGTTCTTCATTATTATTTGTAATTGGCATAATATCTAATTTTTATTGTTAATTAATTAAAAATCTTTTTACTTATTGTGTTTCTAAATGCTATTGTTGCGAATAAAAATCCTGCTAAATCTATAAGAATAGAAATAACAAACCAAATTGCAAAGCCTTGTCCTTTCAAATCTCCTCTAAACCAAGAGAAGAGCACCCCATATACATTTTTAAGTTTTGCTGTTTCGGTGTTGTCAAATTTATATTCTGCTTTCTTTGTGTAAGTTTCTAATAATGAACATGCGGACTCTAATGGTTTTTGTGATTTTTCCACAGCTGTGCTAGGGTTCATTTTATCTATATGCTTTAATAGATTGTTTATTTTACGAGAAGTTGCTTTCATTTGTATTTGATGCTCTTTACTTATATTTAATCTTTCTGTAAGATCTTTTTTTACAGAATTTTCTAATTTATTATATACCTGTCTTGCTATATGTTCAAACGATTCTTTAGCAGTTCTTCCCTTTGATTTATCAATTTTAAAATTTTCTTCTTTATTAGACAATTCTCTTTCTATACGAACAATTATTGTATCACATCTCCAACCTAAACCTCTTCTTGATGGATTAAGATATTCTACTTCTAAATCAGAAAGTAAATTTTCAACATTGTTTACTTTTTTCTCTAATTCAATAATTGTCAATTCTCGATTGGGCAAATTATCTAATTCTTTTTGAGCTTTTACCAAATCTTTCTTGACTACTTCTATTGCATTTTCTTGCAAATACAAAGTATGCGCATTTGTTGGCAATGAAAATACTCCCCAAAAAGCTAACACTATTAAAAGACCTGTAACAAAGCAAGGTGTACGTTTATCGTTTAATAAATCACTGTTTGAATTGAATGAATCATAAATAAAGGTCATTCCAACTGATGAAAGCACAAAGAAAGCAGAAGCCATTATCCATAATAACCATCTTGACCAACCAGTCAATAAATAAAAAGATTCAACAGTTAAATAGCAACTGGCAATACTTACTGCAAGCCATAATACGCCTGCTCCGAGTTTTAAGAAATTATTGTTTCCCATTTTAATTAAATTTTAATGTTTAAATAAATTTTTTCTTTTCTTTGCCCAAGTCCCAAATGGCAATTAAATCATTTCTTTCTTTGACTTCAAGGCATAAAAAAACGTGGGACTTTTTTCTTATTGATTTCTTGAGGTTCTGGACTACCTAATCACTCAAACAAGAAAAGCCCACGATATTACTCGTGAGCGTTCTTGGCTTATTCTTTGAGTGATTTTTTTGAAATTGTCCAGATTTCAAGAAATCTCGTATAAGCTAAAACGCTATTTTATGTCGTTAAAATTTACTCAGTCTAAATTATCTTTATTTTTCTATTACCATAGGCATAATTTTTCGTTAATAATTTTTTCAGATTACAAAAGTATAACAAATTTTTAAAAGCACAAAAAAAACATTAGATAAACCTTTTATTTTCACAACTCCAAATTCATAGACGAAAATTGGGGGTATTTTTGACTAAATTTAGGCTTTGGAGAGTGAAGTCTTTGAAAAAATAAAAAAAAGCAAAGAAAAAAATAATTTTTTCAAAGAAAAATTAAAAAAAAACAAAGAGTTTTTTGGCAGTTTTAATGCTTTAAAGATAAATATCTGATTTTATGGTTTTTAATCAAAGGTTAAGGGTTGTTGGAAAGCGTTTTTTCAATTTGCTATATAGCAGATAAATCAACAAACCTAAGACTACGCCTAACAATCCTCCACAAAGGACATCGCCGGGGTAGTGAACTCCGCAATAAACTCTTGAATAGGCTGTGAGAAATGCCCAAAGGAGTAATAAAATCCAAGTCTTTGTTTTGCGAGAGAGCAATCCGAAAACGGTTGCTATGCAAAAGGCATTTGTAGAGTGAGAAGAAACAAAGCCATATAAGCCTCCCTTGCTTGTATATACAAGTTGAAAGTCTTTAAGCTTTACAAGAAAAACATCTTCAAGTGCATGCGAGGGACGAAGTCTTTCAAAAACGTCTTTGAATCCAACGACCGACACTCTATCTCCTAAAAGAAAACAAAGTCCTATTAGCAAAAGGACAATCCACCAATGTTTTTTGAAATTCTTGTAGGCAAAGCAAACGAAAATGCTTGCTACCACAAGAGCAAAGAAAAGGTGTGAAGAAATAACGGCAAAGAACCAATCAAAAAAATCGTTCCTTGCCGCATTTATCAAATAAAACGCTTGTGTATCTAAGTCGTTTAGGTATTCTATCATTTATTTAAGACTCTCCAAAGTATGTCTTTGAGTTGTGGAATATTCTCTCCTGTTACCGAAGAAATGAAAATACTTTCTATGTTTTGAGGAAGAAGTTTTTTCATCTCATTTTTCATTTGTTCGTCAAGCATATCACACTTTGTAATTGCTAATATTCTTTCTTTATCGAGAAGTTCAGGATTGTAACGTTCAAGTTCTGAAAGCAAGATGTTGTATTCTTTCTTTATGTCATCGCAATCGCAAGGTATCATAAACAAAAGTGCTGCATTTCTTTCAATATGACGCAAGAATCTATGTCCTAAACCTTTTCCTTCTGAGGCTCCTTCAATTATTCCGGGAATATCTGCCATTACAAAACTCTTATCATCACGATAAGATACCATTCCAAGATTTGGAACCAATGTTGTGAAAGGATAATCTGCTATTTCTGGTTTTGCAGCCGAAACAACGCTTAACAAAGTGCTTTTACCTGCATTAGGAAAACCTACTAATCCTACGTCTGCAAGTATCTTTAATTCTATTATTTTCCAGACTTCAAGTCCGTCTTCGCCGGGTTGTGCATAGCGAGGTGTACGATTTGTAGGCGATTTAAAGTGATCGTTTCCTAAACCACCTCTTCCGCCTTTTGCAATTATGACTTGTTGTCCGTCTTCAACGATTTCACACTCGATTTCTTTGGTTTCAAAGTCTTTGCAAACTGTTCCTAACGGCACATCAACAATAACGTCTTTTCCATTCTTACCATGAAGACGGTTTTCGCCACCATTTCCTCCTGCTTCTGCAATTAGGTGCTTAGTATATTTAAGATGAAGAAGAGTCCAATACTGTTTGTTTCCTCTTAGTATGATATGTCCTCCTCTTCCTCCATCTCCTCCATCGGGACCGCCTTTTGCATCGCCTTTTGTTCTAAGAAGGTGTGCCGAACCTGCACCTCCTTTTCCTGAACGACAGCATACCTTTACGTAATCTACAAAATTCGATGCCACTTCTTTAAGATTTTAATGCTTTATCAACAGTGTCGCAAACGTTTTCAAATACTACTTCAACATCTTCATCACCGTTTACGCTGTAATATTTATTTTTGTTTGTATAATATTCTCTTACCTTATTAGCACAGTTTTCGTATGTTTCTAATCTATGAATTATTGTATCTGTGTCTAAGTCATAGATGCGTTTATCATCGGTTTTGCTTCTTGTAACCAAACGTTTAACACATTGAATAGGGTTTGATTTTATTTCTACAACACATGTAACCGATGAATGTATTCTATCTAAGATTCCATCTAAGATATAAGCTTGTACGTATGTAGAAGGGAATCCTTTAAATACGAATCCTTTTGCGTTTGGATTGTCTTTTATTTTCTTTTCAATCAATCGTATTGCTACCTCATCAGGAACATTATCGCCTTGTTCGATATATGGCAAACAAATCTTACCTAATTCGGTGTTTTGTTTGATTTCTTCTCTTATCATTGCACCTGTTGAGATGTAAACCAAAGAATATTTTGCTGCAATACGTTTTGCTTGTGTTCCTCTGCCCGATCCCGGCATTCCATAAAGAACAATATTTCTGTAAGCAGTCTCTAAGGTTTCTTCTATCTTGTTTGTAAGACGTGAAAAGACTTCTTCCATTGTTCCAACACCGTTTATTGGGTAGTAAATGCCTTTTTCTTTGTAGAAATCAGCAACAGGTTGAGTTTTTTCATCGTATTCTTTGAAGCGGTTTTTGATTACCTCTTCGTTATCGTCTGCTCTGCCCTCGATTGCTGCACGTTTAAGCATTCTTTCTATCAATTCCTCTCTTGGAACTTCCAAACTAAGCATACAAAGAAGTCTTCTATTCATTCTATGAAGCAATCCTTCCAAGATATAGGCTTGAACAACTGTACGAGGAAAGCCATCAAAAAGTATTCCGCCATGATCTTCTTTCTCAATTATCTTTTCAATGATTTGAACGATTAACTCATCGCTTACTAATCCTCCTTTATTGATAATATCCTTTGCTTGCAATCCTAATTCGCTTCCTGCTGCAATCTCTTTTCTTAAAATATCTCCCGTAGAGATATAAGTAAGGTCATATTTCTTTACTAATTCTTTTGATTGAGTTCCTTTTCCTGCACCAGGAGCTCCAAATAATGCTATATTTAACATAATCTATAAGTTTTTTCTTTGATATACACTATTGAGATTTCTTCCTTTGTCGTTAAAGTCTAATCCGTAACCAACAATAAAGTCATTCTCAATAGACTTTCCTATGTATTTTATATTATAATTTCCTTTAAAATTACCCGGTTTAAAAAACAATGTGCAAACTTCAAGACTTGAAACTTTTTCTTGTTGTAAGTGTTCAAGAAGTTTTTGCATTGTTAGTCCAGAATCAACAATATCTTCTATTATTACCACGTCTTTTCCCTCTAAAACCTTGGAAGGCAGTCCAGAAATTTGAACTTGATTTGTGCTTTGCATTCCTTGATAAGAGGAAACTTTGATAAAATATGTCTCACAAGGGAAAGAAAACTGACGAAGCAAGTCCGAAGCAAAGACAAAGGCACCATTTAAGACTACTACAAAGACAAGATTTTTGTCTTTATAATCTTTATTGATTTGTTTTGCACAACTCTCCACTATTTCTTTTAGTTGGCTTGAATCAATTATCTTTTCAAAAACAATATTCTCTATTTCCACTTGATTTAACATAGGTGCAAAGGTAAAACTTTTTTGTATAAAAACGCTACCATTCTATAATAAAATCACTATCTTCAAATTGCTTTTCTTCTTCCTTAGGTTGCTTTTCTTCTTCCCACTCAATAATAAATTCTCCCTTCTCTTGTTTTTCCCATTCTTGTTTATCCTTCTTTGCTTCTTCAAGATTAAGTTTGAAATCTCTATCAATAGATTTTATAATTTCGCTTTTGTCTTGATTTACTTTTTCTTTTACCTTTTTCATATCGCTTTGTAGGTTGAATTTAAACTTAGGATCGTTTATAAATCCTTCAACCTTAACAAATACTTTGGTGTTACGCAAAAGATTAATCGCAAATTGATAGTCTATTTTATTATCTAAACCATGTTTTCCAAAGCATTCAAAATCGACAATATTGGTTTTGATTTTTATAGGTTCAAAGTTCAACGAAGAATTATTGAGTTGTAGTGAAGATTCTATGTTTTCAAACCTCACATCTTTCAAGGCCTCTTCTTCTACAAATAGTGAGAGTTTTTTCATCAAAGAAAAGTCTTTCAATCTACCTTTTGAAATAGAGTAATTTATGTTAAATGAAGATTTATCACTCAAAAAATTGAAATCTTTATCAAAATAAAGATTCAAAACTCCATTTGCCGACAAGGTTCCTTCTAAATTCTTATCGGTAATTACGTTTTGAGAAAAGTTTTTTAAGGTTTTGAAAGTTTGTTTTATGTCTATGTTTTTTACTTGACAATTTGCGTTCAACACATTTTCTTTTTCTCCAAAGATAAGTTTACAATCTTTTGTACTAACTTCCCCCTGAAAAACATCTAACTTCAAATCGTTTGTTGAAACTACATTATTAGAATATTTAACCTTTCCTCTAATGTTTTGAAGCACTAAATCGTTAAATTTATAGCGGCTTAAATCAACATCAGCCTTTATTTTCTTATCCTGAATAACCGCAGAGGCTTTTAATCGCTCTGAATTAAACAAAGCAGAGAGTTGTTCTATTAGTATTTTCTTTGTGTCAAAGGTTATATCACAAGACATATTATCTACAACAACTAAGGGCAATCTCAAATCCTTAAAACCAAAATTTTTAATCTTTGCTTTACCAGAACAAATCAAAGAATTAAAATCTTGAATCTTTGTTTTAATTTTCAAATTCGCTGAAATATTTCCTTTAAGTACTTGAAGGCTGTCTTGCTTCAAAAAAGGCTTAATATCTTCGAGCATTAGGTTGGTTTTAACCTCTGCATCAATTTTTATATCCGAAAAATCGCTAACAAGCATTCGTCCTTCAAAAAATCCATTATTTAGTTTGAGAGAGAAATCATCTATTTTCAATTTTGAGGTTTTTGAATTGCGATTCTCTCCGTTTGAATAACTACCTTTTAGGTTAATGTTTTGACAATTTACATTAAGTTTCTTATTTCTTAATCCTCCTTTTACTATATCAAAATTAGCTTTTATTTCGGGCAAATTCGCTTTTGAAAATTCTCCTTTTAAGGTTAGCGAGAAATTAACTAAACCTTCGCTTTGAAAGCCCTTTAATATGTCTTGACTATTAAGAGCAAAAATTGAAATAACCTCTTTTAAATCTATTTGTTTACCAAGAAGGGTAAGGTCAATCATTGATTGATTATTATAGGAGTAGGCTCCCTCTAAATCAAAGAGCATTTCATTCAAATAAACCTCTGCCTTCTTAATGCTAAGCATACCCTTGTCTGTATTGTTGTAGGCCTTAATTTCACAAGTTAGGGGTTGAGGATTGCTAATCTTTAATTCATCAAATGCAAAGGCTTCAATAGTTAAATCTGTTGCTAACTCCAAGTCTTGAAACCTCGCTGAGAAATCTCCTTTTGCAGAAACCTCATCGGCTTTCGCCTTTAAAAACAAGCGAGAAATATCGTTGCGAAAACTAAACTCTATATCCTTAAACTCTACTGAATTAAGAGCAAAAGCAAAGTCCGATTCAGTGGATTTTTCTTTACTTTGTTTCCAAAAAACATAGTTGCTTTCGCCCTGAGAGTTGATTCTAAGATTGATTTGTCCTTTCTCAACCGAAACTTTCTTTGCTATGTAGCGTCCAGAGAGAATATCTAAAAGATTAAACTTTACTCCCAACTCCTTTACTGCTACAAACCTATCTTTTTTCAAAGAGTCTAAGACATCATTTATCGCAACATCGGAAAAAACAACCGAAACCATAGGAAAAGACGAAAGAAACTCTACGTCAATCTCCTTTACCATAACTTCGGTTAGTAAAGATTTATTTATTTCCTTTATTGCAACTTGTTTAATCTTTTCTTGATTAGCCCAAACAAAAACAAAGGCTGATAGAAAACACAAAACGAGCAAAATTATTATCAATAATAATATCCTTTTTGCTCGTTTTGTTAGTTGAAAATGAGGTATTCTCATCTATAACATTTTTAAGAAATTGATTTCTTTTTCAGTTAAAAATCTACATCTTCCTCTTGGCAAATCCTTCTTTGTCAATCCTGCAAAACTTACTCTATCCAATTTCTCAACATAATAACCCATAGCCTCAAACATACGTCTTACGATTCTGTTTTTACCACTATGAAGTTCTACTCCTACAACTTTTTTATCGTTGTAATATTCTACGAATTGAATATCATCAAATCTTGCAAAACCATCTTCTAATTCTATTCCGTCAAGCAAAGATTGCATATCGTTTCTTGTAAGAGGCTTGTTCAATTCTACGTGATAGATTTTTCTTGCACCAAAAGAAGGATGTGTAAGCTTCTTTGTCATATCTCCATCGTTAGTAAAAAGCAACAAACCTGTTGTATTTCTATCTAAACGGCCGACAGGGTAAATTCTTTCTGTGCAAGCCTTTTCTACAAGACTCATTACGGTTTTTCTTTCTTGTGGATCGTCAAGCGTAGTGATGAATCCCTTTGGCTTATTAAGCAAAAGATAGACTTTTTTCTCATGAGAGAGTCTTTCTCCGTCATAACAAACAACATCAGAGGTAGAAACTTTAACTCCCATTTGAGTTACAACCTTTCCATTCACCGTTACCGCTCCCGAAGCAATCAAAACATCTGCCTCTCTTCTTGAACAAACACCAGAATTTGCAATAAACCTATTTAAACGTATGTCTTTATCAAAAGATTTCGTAGGCTTTTCGCTATATGTATTTCTTTCACGCTCAAATCTCTTTGGCTCTATATCAAAAGTCTTTTCCTTGCGAGAAAATCTCTCTCTTTTATCTGAAAATCTTTCTTTTTTATCAGAGAAACGTTCTGCTTTTTCAAACGATTGTATTCTTTTTCTCTTTTCCTCTCTTGGAGCTTGCTCGCTATCTCTTTCAAACTTTTTTGAAAAAGGCTTTCTCTCTTCTCTTTTATCTTTGTTAAAGCCCCCCTTTTGAGGTCTTTTCCATTCTCTATTTTCGTTTCTTCTTTCCATTTCTATAACTTTTACCGATATTCCCATCGGGATAATTTTTGCAAACTGCAAAGATACAACAAAGAAATAAAAAGAGAAGAAAAAAACTAAAAGAAAAACAAAAAACAAAACGCTCAACAGTCAAAATATTACTAAGACTTACGAGCGTTTTTATTCTACCAAAGAATCTCCATAAAATTTTTCTTTTATTTCATTTATCGTTTCTATTACTCTTTCTTCATCTTCATCATTGCTCATTTTGAAAATACGTAATGCTTTTCTTAAATAATATAATGCTATTTCATATTTATTAATTTCCGAATAACAAACACCTATTTTGTAATATAAATCAGCAGAAACTACATTATCAAAATCCAATAACTGATCAAAATTTTTCAAAGCATCTTTGTAATAATTTATTGCTTCATCAATTTTATCTAAATAATAGTAACATTCACCTATGTAGCGGTATACACCCCCTATCTCTCCGCCATTATTTCTTAATACTTTTTTAAAAATTTTCAAAGCATCTTCGTAATAATTTATTGCCTCATTATAATTTTTTTTGTATTTACTTGTAATCCCTTCTCCTATCAGTCTATATGCTTCTTTTAACTCTCTAAATTCTTCTTCGTTTAACTCTTCTTCGTTTGTTTCTTGTTTTGCTATTGCTGTTTCTTGTTTTGCGACTTCTGATGTTGTGTTTGAACTTGATAGGGCTTTGGTTAGATAGGTTAAGGCTTCTTCGTTTTTGCCTAATGCTTTGTAGCACATTCCTATGTTGGTGTAAACTTCTTTTGTTTGTTCGTCTTCTGCTCCTAATGCTTGCTCAAAAACATTTAATACTTCTTTGTAAGACTTTATAGCGTCTTCATATTTTCCACTTTCTTCGGCATTTTTTGCCAAGTCAAAGATTACATTTGCTAATTTCAAATTTGTATCATTATTTCCCATATCTTAAATTATTTAAATTAGTAATTCTCTCGATTAAATTTAAGACTTCAAAAATACAATCTTTACTTATTGTTTCTAAGAGTTAAGACAAAGTGTTGCAAAAATGTTGCAAATCTCTATTTTCTCTTTGATAAAAAAAGTAGTTCCTTGACGAAAATTGGATGGTTTTTTTGATAATTTATGGCTTGTCTTTGAAAAAATTAAAAAAAGCAAAGAAAAAAATATTTTTTTCTAAGAATTATTTTAATAAAACAAAGAGATAATGGATTATCTCAATAAGATAATTTGTATTTTCTTTTAAGGAACGGGGTCATATCCACTTCCACCCCAAGGATGACAACGAAGTATTCTGCGAATTGCTAAATAAAGTCCTTTAAATGGTCCATGCTTTTTTATAGCCTCTATTGCATATTGTGAACACGTAGGAGTAAATCTACAAGAAGGCGGTTTTAGGGGTGAAATCGCTACTTGATAAAATCTTATCAAAGCCAAAAATACAAAAGAAAAAACTTTCTTAATTATTTTCACTAAATATCTTTTTTTCTATTGTAGAAAGAATTTCTTTAACCTTTTGTTCGGTTAAGAGATAATCAGGCATAGTTTTTGAAACTAAGGCAATGCTGATAAATAATTGAGAAGAAGAATTTATTATCTTTTCTCCAAGAGAATGTTTATTTAATCTGTAAGCTTCTCTTAAAAGTCTTTTTGCACGATTACGATTAACTGCTAATTTTTGATAGCGTTTAGGAGCAGTAATCAATACGGATAATTTAGAATTATTTTCTGTTTGTTCCCTATTGCAAATAAACCTAACGCTAAAAGGATAAGCCATAAACTTATCTCCCTTAGCGTATAGATTTTCTATTTGTTTGACGTTATTAAGTCTTTCTCCCTTAGGGAAATTATTCATCTTTTGTTTTAGATGTTTTCTTTGTGGTTGTTGTTTTTGAAGCAGTAGTTTTCTTTGTTGAGGTTTTCTTTTTTGTAGTTGCTTTTTTCGTGGTAGTAGTTTTAGTTGTTGTAGTTTTTTTCTTTGCTTTAAACTCTGCATCTATTTTTTCCATCCATTCTTTTCTTTCTTCTGTAGTTAAAGCTAAGAAATTATCTATTGCCATTATCATTGAAGGAGCTTCTTTTGTAGGAGCAGGAATATAGGTTTTAAGTTTTGCAGATTTTAATGCAGTTTGAGTTGTTGTTCCAAAAGCTGCAATGAAAATATCCTCAGAAGTAATTTGAGGAAAGCTTTGAACAAAAGATTTAACTCCTATTGGACTGAACATTGCTATCATATCAAACTTTTTAATATCAATATTGCTTAAATCTTTTGGCTCTGAACGATACATAACCGCTTTTGTATATTTTATTTTGGCATTATCCAACAAAGTAAAGTAATCAATAGAAGAGTCTTCTGCACAAGGAATGATATATTTTTCTTCTTTGTGTTTTGCAATTACCTCTACCAAGTCTTTAAATGTAAGTTTACCATAGAATATTTTACGTTTACGATATTGAACATAGTTTTGCATATAATTAGCCACAGTTTCGGTTATGCAAAAATACTTCATTGTTTCAGGAATTGTTAGACGAAGTTCTTTTGCTAAACGGAAATAATTATCAACCGACAATTTGCTTGTAAATATAACTGCACTATGGTCCAAAAGAGAGATTTTAGCATCTCTAAACTCTCTATTGCTAATACCTACTACATCAAAAAATTTGTAAAATGTAAATTCAACTTCGTATTTGCTTGAAAGGGCTTTGTATTGATTTTTCAACAAATCTGTTGGCTCAGGTTGAGAAATTAAAATGTTTTTAATCGTTCTTTCTATCATAAATATCTTCGCTATTTTCTTAAAAAATCCACCTATAAACTAACAATAAAGGTAGGATTTCAAGGGTGCAAAGATACGAAAAAAGATAAATATGAAAAAATTTGGGGAATTTTATGATTATATATAATCCTCTAAAAGCCCTAATAATAGACATTAGAACAAATAATGACAAAGAAATTATCAACAAAATAAGTTTGTAAGATTCGTGGGTAAACAATGATGCAAAAATAGGTAAAATAAGCAATAGAGAAGAAAAACTCATATAAACTAATAAATTATTTATGTAGGCATTTGCTTGTGTATTGCACCTAAAAAGAAGACCGAAAAATTTTATCAAAAATATTTTTACAATTAAGAAAACAAATATTGCTGCAATTGAAAATAAGTAAAATTTAGTATGCCCAAAATGATTTATTTCTAAAGGAAACCAATATGTAATAGCAGAATATGATAATAAGGCTATTATTGGGAAAAATAAAAATGCAGAGACTAAGATAAGTGGATTAGGAGTTTTGTTTAGTATTTCAAAGGATTTCAAGGATAAAGAGGAGTGAATAATATCTAAACACCTGCTACGAAAAAACTTAAACCCTATTGACAAAATTATAAAAAAGAGAATAATTATTGAAAAAGTCCAAGTTTGAGTATATTGTATTGGTTGTATTTTGTGAAGGGTTAAAGGTTTTTTTAGAATGTAAGTTTTTTCTTTTAAAAGGCTCTCCTCAAAAATTGGAGTTGGTAATACATCTCTAAGAGTTTGAGAAGTATATTCAATAAAGCCGTAATCCATATCGGCATCTGCACTTGCAACTGTTGTGTCCTTATAGATATAAAGAGGAGTTACAGCAATTGAATCTGCTTTTGTAGAGATTGTCGATATGGATAGGCTGTCTTGCATTTTGTTATTATTCTATAATTAGTTTTTTAGATAAAACGACATTATCTCTTATAACATTTAAGTTATAAACTCCACTTTCTAATCCGTTAAGATTTATTTCTACTTGATTCGATGAAGTGTTTTGGTAATATCTCATTCTTCCGTTAATATCTATTATAGTAATTTGACTCTCTTCACTTAGATTGTTCACCACAACGTAATCCTTAGTAGGATTAGGATAAATATTAATATCATATAATTCTAAGTTGTTTTCTAATCCTACACAATAGGCTCTGTTAGGCAACTTAATATCATCTATTCTTACACAATCCTCTCCACTTGATTGTGATTGATCTTTACTATATTCCCATTTCAAAATATGCTCTCCTGCAGTTAGAGTGTATTTTTTGTATTTCCATTCTGTACTGCTTGTACCTGATTCTTTGACTTTTTGAGTTCCATCTATATAGAAACGGAAAAAGTCATAATTGTTTTCAGTAGAAACTTTGTAATTGAAGGAAACAGAATCTCTTAGCATATTGTTTACTCTTATTGTAAGAGTTGTTATACCGTCATCATCAATATCAGCAGAGCGAGCAGAGAATGTGCCTGTATTTGCAGATGTAGAATCAATTATCCAAGGATACGAAGAATCCATTTCCCAATCAACAAAAGTGAAATCGCCACTTTCAAATGATTCTATTTGAGTTAATAAGTCTATTACGTAAGATTTTGAAATCATATAATAACCGCAAACATAATCCAATGTAAAGAATAAAGAATCTTTTTGTGAGAAAACAGAATCCTCAACATACATTACAAAAGAAACCTCAGTATCGCTATTAGGAGCCAAAGTCCCAACAGGTACTTCATTAGCACTCAAAGTAATCCAATCAGATACTTCCATAACTCCCAATGTCCCTTCTCCAACCTCAACACTTCCTTTGTTGCACAAATTAACTCTCACAAGTTTTCCGTTTTCAACATCAGAAATTTTTATAGAACTAATTTCTAATTTTGGAGCCCCAACTTTTTTCTTTATTTCTTTTGTTTTAGAGTAGTTATTACCTATTATGTTTGCAATAAAACTAACCTCACTTGCATCAAACAAACCATCATTAACTCTAATTCTGAAAACATTTGTTGATTGTATTTCAGAATTAGAAGCAATATTTCCAAGATTATGAGAACCTACAACAATACTTGCATTATTTTCTTGGCTCAAAGAAATAGTTGTATTTGCCAAAGGTTGGTTACCCACATTCTTTGCGGTAAAGTTCAAATAATATTCCTTGGAAGGAGTAAGTTTTGAAGCTTCTTGCATAGTTTCTACCTCAATAAAAGAAATGTTTTTAAGAGAAATGAAAGCCTCTTGGCTTGGAGAAACAAGAATTGAATCAATTTTAGTTTTATAGAATTGATTTGTCAAAACAACATTAAGATAAGAAACATCGTTTATTGGCTCAAAATTTATAGTTGCTACTCCTTCACTATTTGCTTGTGCGGCTCCTAATAATTCTCCTTCCAAAGATACTCCCACATAAGTGTAAGCAGGTAGATTTTCAATAATTAGTTCGCTTTCACCTAAATTCAATAACTCTGGCAAATCCATATCAAATTCCAAACCCTCACCAACATGAGGTATAAGAGAAGGATCACCAAGCAAAGTATAAATTTCCCAATAATATTCAGTCAAATCTGATCCTGAGGTTGTAACTGCTAAGTTTCCTGCTACCATTATTTCTCCTGCACTAACATAACATTCTCCAAAATCTTCGCCATGAGTATGGAAAAATCTATCATAACTTCCCAACTTATTGCTGTTGTATGATGGATTTAAAGTAACACTTTTTGCTCCTACTGCCCAATAAAAATCTTCGCTCCAATAAGTGTAATTTGAACCACCTATAACGCCTATTGCACCTTTATTTTCTGCTCTTAATAACTTTTCTCCAAAACATTCTGAAACATTGTAACGATTAGACAAACAACAATTATTTATAAAGAAACTATATTTTCCTACATTGGTCATTGCCGAAACATCTGTCTTGTCAAAAGAAGGATTTGCCCAACCTGTTTCATCGCAGTGAGCAGAATAGTTTATCCAACCTCTACCTTCATTCATCTTTTGTTTGATTTCAGAGGTGTAGTTAGCTGAAGAAGGATTATAATAGATAGCAGTGTCCATTCCTGCAAAATATTGCTTCACATAATTCAAGTGTCCGTTCACACAAGTAGGAGCACTGCCACTTGTTTCCTTACCTCCAACTAAAAGAACTTTGTTAAGATATTCGTTGTTTTCAAAAGCATATTTTTCATACTTAATAGTCTTTTCTATTATATTTCTCATTTGAGAGGTAGATGAGGCAGAAAATCTTCCATAAAATACATCAGGTAAAATATCTCCCGTATATTCGGCATAATAAAGGTCGGTAGGCTGACTATCTCCCGAATAATACATGTGTACTCCATCACAAGCAGGCACTTGTCCTGTATCGCCACATATCAAAAGATAATCCGCAAAATTTCCATCACTATTTTCCCAAAGATTGCTGAGATAATTCTTTATAGCAGTTTCAGTAGTACCCACTTGATCTGTATATAATTCCACTATTTCAAAACCCTGTTGTTTTTTCCATTGAATAAAAGGTTGCAATTCTTCACTAAAAGTAGGAGAAGAAAGAATAATCATTTTGAAAGGACGATTCATAGGCGAAGAGAACGTAGAAGCAGAAGTCGCCTTAGAGAAATTAACCACTTTTTTACTTAAAAATTGATCGAAACTCTTGCTTAATTTACCCCTCATTTCATTAGTCTTTTCCCAATCAGGATTAACAAATCTAAGATTTAAATCCACTTGCTTTATATGTTCAATTTGATTAGTAGAAGGATTGTAACGAATAGGACAAATGCTCAATCGTGCCAAACGAACACCATTCATTACACCCAAAATCTCTATTTGAGCAATATCAGTCTCTCCAAATGAATTACGAGCATAATATTCCTTGTTCATTGCAAAAGGAATCTCCTCGTTTTGTTTAGATTGAGAAGCTTGCTTGGGATAGATTTTCCAACCATTTTTTAAATTTATTGTTTCTTTTGAAATAATATTCTGCTCAATTACCACATCGGAGCAAAAAGGAATTTCAATCAAACAATTATATGTAGGTAAGTCAGCTTGCCCAACTTTGTTTGAACTCAACAATTCTTCACCCATATTCAAGGTGTAAAAAGTTTGTCCGTTGAAAGTAGTAGTTTCTAAATTCAAGTCATTGAATTGTTGTGAGATTTTTATCTCTTGACCAAATGTTATCCCTAAAAATAATGAGACAACTACCGAAAGTATAAATTTTTTCATTCTATAAAGTGTTTTTAAAAGAAACGTCAAAGTTACAAAAAAAACAAATACCGCTATAAAATTAAGAAAAAAATAGCCATTTTTCTTTTTTTTATTTAAAACATATCACAACAAGAATCAAATAACCCATATAAAACAGAATCGCCACGAATTTTCGTATGTAAATAAAATTTCTATAAATTTAACGCCGAATGCGTGCGATATTTTCAACTCTAAAATTTCTGATTGCAAATATTGAAAATATAAGCCCTTAACTAAAAATCAGTAAATCAGCGATTTAATTTTTTAAAGCTTGATTTTTGCCAAAAAAGTCTTTGATTTTGCTAAATTTTTTCTTGATTTCAGAAAAATAATACTTGATTTTCAGAAAATATTTCTTTGTTTTATTAAATTATTTCTTAGAAAAAAATATTTTTTTCTTTGCTTTTTTCTATTCTTTCAAAGAAAATCTATAAATTATCAAAAAAAACATCCAATTTTTGTCAAGGAACTACTTTTTTTGGTAAAATGAAATTTTCTCAAAATAAAGGTATTTTCCATTAAAATTTTGTTTAAAGTTTTTTTTGTGTATTTACAAATTTGTTTTACCTTTGCAAACAGAAAATTTAATGACTTAAAAAAGCGTTTTTGCTTATTTTTGGTAATCTGAAACTTGGACACTTTCAGACAATACGCCAGATAAATAAGGAAAGAACGCTCACGAGTATATCGTGAGCTTTTCTTATTTGGTGTATTAGGTAGTCCAAGACCTCAGATTACAGTAAGACAAGGCTCACGTCTTTTTTAATGTCTTTTCATTAGGCAACAATTTAATTATTAACAAATAAAAATTTAACAAAATGAAAAGAACATTATTAATTATTTGCACTCTACTTTGTGCAAACGTGCTTTTGGCACAAACACAGTTTACAGTAGGAGATTTAACCTATGAAACAACATCAGGAAACGAAGTAGAAGTACACGATTGCGCCTATGTAACAACGTCAGTCGTTATTCCGGAAACAGTAACTAACGAAGGAATAACGTATAGCGTTACTTCAATTGGAGACTCTGCGTTCTGGTGGAATGATTTGTCATCTATAGAGATTCCTAATAGTGTTACTTATATTGGAATTGAGGCGTTCCGTTTTAATAGTAGTTTAACTACTGTTACTATTCCAGAAAATGTTACTTCTATTGGAGAATCGGCGTTCAATAATTGCGGTAATTTAACTACAATTAACTTTAATGCCATCAATTGTGATTTGATTGTGGAGCAATATCTTGTTTTCCCAAATACGATTACAACAGTTAATATTGGAGAAAATGTACAAAAAATTCCAGATTACTTTATTCAAAATACATCTGTTACATCTATTGAGATTCCTAACAGTGTTACTACTATTGGAGGATATGCGTTCTCTAATTGCAGTAGCTTAACTTCTCTTACTATTGGTAATAGTATTACTTCTATTGGCATAGGTGCGTTCTCTGATTGCAGTAGTTTGACTTCTGTTACTATTCCGGAAAATGTTACCTCTATGAGAGATGGTGTATTTAATGGTTGTAGTAATTTAACTACAATTAACTTTAATGCTATTAATTGTGATTTTATTTTGGATCAATATCTTGTTTTCCCAAATACGATTACAACAGTTAATATTGGAGGAAGTGTACAAAAAATTCCAAATTACTTTATTCAAAATACATCTGTTACATCTATTGATATTCCTAATAGTGTTACTACTATTGGAGGATATTCGTTTTATGGTTGCAGTAGTTTAAA
>CALEFF010000078.1 GCA_937876865.1 uncultured Bacteroidales bacterium
CTGATGCTCTTAATGAGAAAGTTGATGTCTTTACTCGTGCCACAGGCAAGTTTAAGGACTACGATGTATCGCAAAAAGGCTTGTCGATGACAGATATGTAACAAGATACTATGGAGGTTATCAATTTATTGCATTTATCCTCTCGATCCGAACTTAGACAATGGCTTGAAGAGAACCACAACGAAGAGAAATGTTGTTGGGTGGTAACTTATCGAGGCAAACGCCCAGAGTGGCCAGCGATTCCATACATTGAAGTAGTGGAAGAGGCTCTTTGTTTTGGTTGGATAGACAGCACCCTCAAGCGGTTGCCAGATGGCCGACTGGCTCAACGCCTATCGCCACGCCGACCCAAAAGCCATTGGACGCAACTGAATATGGATAGGTGTATAGATCTTGAAAATAGAGGTCTAATGACCGAGGCTGGCAGACAAGCTGTTGAGAAGGCATTTGAGTATGAGATTGTCTCTCCAGATTCTGAGATTAGTAAGCGGATGCAAGAGGAGAATAAACTCAAACGGCCTGGGATGTATGAATAAAAGGCATATTGGGATAATAAGGATGGAGAAATTTCATTCCAGGACCCGATTTATGTCTATTGGTTAAAGACAGAGTATTTTACAAAATAACACTATTAAGCATAGTATAATGAAGCGGATTTCAAATCAGGAATATGATGATTTAATGGCTTTTATGAAACCCAAATTACAATCATTATGGGAGCATGAAAATAATGAACGAGAAAAACAAGGTAGAGATGCTCTTAATATGTTTCAATTTGGATTCTCCATATTGGATATTAATCATTATCTCATTGATGATGAATGTGTAATGGTAGTTTCTTAAGAATGATTTATGACACATTGCTTAATGCTTCAAAAGAACACCCCGAAAAATTTGGAACAGGAGATGCCAACGATGTCATAGATGCTTTGTATGATGTAAGTGGTTTTTATGGCTTTGGAGATAAAAATAGATATAGAGTTTATATCAGAGAATGCATGCTGTTATATCATATATAGAAATAATAAAGAATTTGATAATGATATATTAAGAATAGATTTATTTCGCCATGTAATGCCTAATAAGAAAGATAATAGCAAGTTAGATTTTGTTGGCGGACTAATGCATACCCTCAAGCATTTTTCTATTGAAGACCAAAATTTATCCACAGGAAAAGATATTTACAATGTATTTGACATTCATCATATTGTGTATTTAATAGGAATGGCATTTAGATTAAGAGAAGGTGAAGGTAGCAAATATGAAGCAATACAAAAATTGACTAATGCAAATATGTTTGCATCATTTTATAAAGAAAATGTATCAGGTGTTTTCTTTCTAAATAGCTATTACAAAAAGAAGTCAGTAAAAATATAATTATCTACTCAAAATAGAATAGCAAATCGGCTCTGACCCCAACCTCGGTTTCAGAGCTATTTTTGTACCTTTTCGGGGTGAAAAATGCGATTTTTTGCAAGTTTTTGTACCTCGGGTTTTGATATTCAAGAAATTACACTTACTTTTACATTACAAAATGGAGGTACAAGGCGAAAAGTGCGTTGAAAATCACTAACTTGCACATTCTCAACGACTTGCCAAATGAGTGGTTGTATCTTTTTAGAGTGCTAAATGGCTGATTGATAATTATCTACACTTTCTGCATCGGAAAGTAAAACAAAAAAATAAATTAGAGTGATGTATAGGGAATATACATCACTCTAATTTTGCAAAAGCTTCAATTGTTTCATTGTTTATTACAATATCTGATAGGGAGAGGAATTTTAGAACTTTTTTTGCTTGTTCTATTTCTTCTAAATCAACTTTTATCGTTTTATTCTCTATTTCAATAACTCCTTTTGGCAGGTTGGAAATTAGTTTTGGCAATAGTTTTTCCACAGCAATTTCCATAAGAGGTTTGCAATTATAAGTAAGTTCTATTTTATTAGAATATATTGCTGTTATTATTAACGATATTTCTATGCTTGGTAAAAGCATAATTCCCGAAGAATACTTTATGTTTAAGGTTTTGTCGTTTTCTCTACTCAAAGACAAACTTACCTTTGTTATCTCTTTTACCTTATTTTCTATTTCCTTATATGCTACTGTTAATTTCATAGATTAAAAACGATAAGTTCTATTTTTTATTTCTTTTTCTTGGTCTTTGATTTCCTTTTTGCTTTGACATTTCGCTTTCTTCCATTGCTTTTTCTTTCAATTTTGTAGAAATTTTTAACTTTAAGCGTTCATTTTCCTCTGCTTTAAGTTTTTCTATTTCTTCTTTCTTTGCTGTCATTGCATCTTTTAGGTCATTGATAACAAAAATTGCATCTTTTCCACATTCTCCTGCTTTTTTTAACAACATTGAAAGTATAGCATTTTTAATTTCTCTACCAGAAAAACCATCTATTATTTCGCTTATCTCTAAGATTTCTTCATCTGTGAAAGGTTTTTCTATTGGTAAAAATGGAGGAAGAGAGACTTTTATTATTTCTGCCCTTGCTTCTTTGTTTGGTAAGTCGAGTTTTATATTTGCTAATATGCGAGAATTAAACGCTTTATCAAAATTAGTTACCAAATTCGTAGCAAACAAAACTACTCCTTCAAAATCTTCAAGCAAAATCAGCATTTGACTACGCAAAGAGTTCAATGCTTGTTCTGCTCCTTGACTAACATTTTCTATTCTCTTGCCAAGAAAAGAATCTGCTTCGTCAAAAAACATCACAGCGTCTAATTCCTTTGCAGTTTCAAAAGCTTTTTTCAAATTTTTCGGTGCATCGCCAACATATTTTGATTCTATTTCGGAATAATTCAATGCCAATAATGGTTTTGACAAATGTTTTGCTATTGCATGAGCACACATTGTTTTTCCCGTTCCAGGAGGTCCGAAGAAATTCAACACACTTCTTGGCTTGCTATCTACTTTCTCAAATCCCCATACCTTATATATCAACTCTTTGTTTTCAATTACATTTAAGGCATCAAAGATTTTTTTCTTAATCTCTTCGTCCATTATTATTTGCTCAAAATCATATCGAGGATTTACAGGCAAAAATGTAGGCAAACCATCGTTTGCTGATTTATCTTCCTCTTTTTGCGAATTTTCTTTCTTCTTAAAAGTAAGTTTTATCAAGATTGAGTAATCAGAAGATTCAACACTTATTTTTTGTTCAAGAAATGATTGCACTGCATTTAGAATTGAGTAACTACCTTCTAAATCAAAGCTTGCATTATCCTCAATTTCTACAAATTTATCTCCAAATTCTTTAACCTCACAAGCCAAAGAAATAGAAAGAGTAGGGAATGCGTCCACTTTCTTTTGAAGAAAAAGACGCAATCCGCTTTCTAAATTATCTAACCAAAGAATTTTTTCTTCGGAAAGAGTACTTTTATCTATGTTATATTTCATATATTATAAGTTTATAAATATATCTCAGTCCCTACTTTTAAATTTTCACTTACTCCTTTTTCAGATTCAATTACAAAATCATTAGCAATCACTCTTGAATCCTGATTAAATACATCAAAATGCACCCTTTTAGTTTCTTTACTTTTAAGCCTTGCTTTGAATGCAGATGGATATTTTAATTTTATTTCATCTCTTGCATTGTCTTCTGTAATAGCATCAATTATTGATGCTATTACAAATCCTCCTACTCCACCAACAAGTCCACCGACAAGCAAAGGTAAAAACCACCAAACCATAATTTTATTTTTTAACTTAATACTATTAAATCTTCATTTCCTAAGACTTCGCGTGTCTTTGCGTCTAATTCATCAGCTTCTATCAGTTTTGCATGAATGATTTCATTTTTTTCTTCATTGAAAACGCCGACAAATAAAGATTCTTTTTTTGTTGGCTGAATTGACAACACATCTTTCATTGCTGATGCTTTTGCTACAAATGGCACGTGTTTGTTTTTGTCTAATTTTAAGGTTTTAAACCAATTTACAACTTCTAAAAAATTTAAGCACCCTTCAATTGAAACAGTTTCAAATTCTATTTTCCAACCTTTCTTAAAGGCTTTTTTAATTGATTCTAAAAGTGAAGGTTTTTTCTTAAATACTAATAAGGCTATTACTGCAACTACAACAACTGCAATACCTATTATTAAATATGTATTCATCTCTTTTTCTTTTTTATGTAAGTACAACTAAATCCTCATTACCTAAAGTTTCTCTTGTTGTTGCATCTACAGCATCTGCTTCAATGAATTGGTGATGTGTAATTTCATCTATGTCTTCATCATAAACACCTTCAAAAATTCCTACGTCCTTTGTAGGTGCTGTTTTCAGCATTTCTTTAAAAGATTTTGCATCTGCCACAAAAGGAATGTGTTTGTCTTTCTTTAAACGTAAACTTTTTATCCAATTCACACAGTCTGCAAGGAAGTTAAAGATACCATTTATAACTCTTTTAACGATTTGTTTTATCCAGCGTATAGCACCTTTAATTAATTCTACTATTCCTGAAATTAGTCCCATAATTTTATTGTTTTTTAATTTAATATTACTAAATCTGATTCAATAAATAAATTCAATACATCTTGTTCTAATTGTTTGGCTTTAATGATTACATAATGATTGTTTTCATCTGCTAACAATTCTCTTCCTTTTCCGTAAGAAAGATAAACAAAGGCTACTTCTTTTTCATTGATTACACCTTGTTGTTTAAAGGCTACAACCATATTTGCTCCTTTTACAATATGATTTTTTGCATATTGAAGCATTTCTCTTGAAGTCAAGGTATCTACTTCATAAACTGTCATATTATCTTTTGAGGTTACGCTGATTTTCTTTAAGAAATCTGCCTTCGCTTGTTGATAACACTCCATCATTTCTTGCTTTGCCTTATCCCATTCCGGCATTACTTCATCTTTGATTCTTTGTTTCAATTCTTCTGTATCAACATTAATTTTTTCTTTTGCTACATCCCACCAATCTTTTAATTGATATAGCAAATCATCTAATTGTTCGCTGTTAAACTTTGCCATGATTTTTTTAATTTTTATGTTAAAACTATTTCTTATTTCTCAATTCAAAAGTACTATCTTTGCTTATAATCTCAATGAGGCGAAGTAATTTGTTGCAAAAATGTTGCAAAACGGCGATTTTTCTTTGACAATAGGGTACAAAAAAATCGTGAACTTTTTCTTATTCTAAGTGTGAGGTCTTGGAACTACCTAATCCGTCAAATAAGTAAAGCTCACGATATTACACGCGAGCGTTTACTGCCTTACTTTTAACGGATTGTATGAAATGTTCCAAGTTTCACACCTATAAAGTATAAGCAAAAACGCCTTTTATCTATCTTTAATTTCTATTTATCTTTGTCCTATATTTTTATCTCTTTGTTTTATTTTCCGAAAGCAAAGGTATAATAAATTTTTAAAAGTACAAAAAAATCTTACACAAACTATTAATATTTTAACTTAAAGTTAGCAGATAAAAATCTTTATTTTACAGAAATTTCATTTGGGGATTTTTGTGAAATTTTTTGCGAAAAATTGACGAAAATTGAGGTGATTTTTTGGTAAATTATGGCTTTGGCGAGCGAAGTCTTTGAAAAAATTTAAAAAAGCAAAGAAAAAAATATTTTTTTCTAAGAATTATTTTAATAAAGCAAAGAATTATTTCGCTGAAATCAAGTAAAAATTTTGCTAAAACAAAGAAAAAATTGGCGTTTTTAAGGCTTTAAAAAGTTAAGTCTTTGATTTAGTGATTTTTAATAAGGGCTTATATTCTTAAAATTTGCAATTGGAAATCTTTTGTTTGAAAATATCGCAAGCATTTGGGCTTAACTCTTGGAGAAAGTTTTTTATTTTGATTTTGAAGGCTCATAAGACATTTTTTTTGCAAAGAGAGGGTAAATGATTTCTTTGTTTCACTTTTTCAATCTTTCATTTGGTTTTTTTTTATTTCTGTTGTATCTTTGCAGTTTTTCAAATCAGTAAATAATTTTCTTGTTATGAAACTTTCTCAGTTTAAATACAATTTACCAAAAGAACTTATAGCGGAAGTTCCTGCTAAACAAAGAGATGAATCTCGCCTTTTGGTAGTCAATCGTGCGACAGGACAAATCGAAGATAAGATTTTCAAAAATGTTTTAGACTATTTCGATGATGGAGATTTGTTTGTGTTTAACGATACTAAGGTTTTCCCTGCTCGTTTGTATGGAAGAAAGGAAAAAACCAATGCTAAGATAGAGGTTTTTCTTCTTAGAGAGATTAACGAAAGTACTCGTTTGTGGGATATTTTAGTTGATCCTGCTCGTAAGATAAGAATCGGCAACAAACTTTACTTTGGAGAAAACGATGAGTTAGTGGCTGAGGTTATCGACAACACGACTTCAAGAGGTAGAACGCTTAGATTTTTGTTTGATGGAAACAATGATGAGTTTCATAGTTTGTTAAAAAAATTAGGACATACTCCTTTGCCTGATGATTTATTGAGAATGAGAGGTTTATTGCCTGAGGACGAGTTTCGTTATCAAACAATATATGCTCGAAACGAAGGTGCGGTGGTCGCTCCTACGGCTGGATTTCATTTTTCAAGAGAGTTGATGAAGCGAATGGAAATAAAAGGAATTGATTCTGCCTACGTAACGCTTCATAGTGGCTTAGGAAATTTCAGAGCTATTGAGGTGGAAGACCTTACTAAGCACAAAATGGATTCGGAACAAATGGAAATCAATGAGCAAAACGCTAATTTAATCAACAAAACAAAGGAAAAAGAAAATAAGGTTTGCATCGTTGGTACTACTACTATGAAAGCGGTAGAAACAGCCGCTATTACAGGAAATAGAGTGAAGGTTTACAGCGGTTGGAGTAACAAATTCATTTTCCCACACTATAATTTTGATATTGCAGACGCAATGATAACTAATTTTCATCCTCCTTTGTCTTCTATGTTGATGATGGTTTCGGCATTCGGAGGCTATGATCTTATTATGGAAGCCTATAAACACGCAGTAGAAAAAGAATATAAATTCTTGACTTACGGAGATGCAATGCTCATCATCTAAGGCGATAATTATTGTTGCAGGAGGTGTTGGAAAAAGGCTTGGAGGAGATTTGCCAAAACAATATCTTCTCTTAAAAGATAGACCTATTCTTATACGGACGCTTGAAGCTGTTAGTAAAGCAGAGCCAAATGCGACAATAGTTCTTGTGATTGCCAAAGAAATGTTTGAGTTTTGGGAAAATATGTGCAAGGAATATTCTTGCAAGGTTGAGCATATTTTGGCTGAGGCTGGAAAGGAGAGATTTTTTTCGGTGCTTTCGGGACTTAAAGCCTTAGAAGGCAAGAATGTTTCTTTGGTTGCTATTCACGATGGAGTGAGGTGTTTTGTCAATAAAGAGATTTTTGAGAATTGTTTTGCAAAAGCCGAAGAAGAAGGTGCAGCTGTGTGTGCTTGCAAAAGCATTGAGAGTGTTCGTTACAAGGAAACGGCTGTAAATAGAAACGATGTGTATCTTGTTCAAACGCCTCAGTGTTTCAAATATGAAGTTATAAAAAAAGCATACGAAACTCCGTTTAAAGATTGCTTTACTGACGATGCTTCTGTCGTAGAGGCAATGGGAGAAAAAATACATATAGTAGAGGGAAGTAGAGAAAACATTAAAATTACTACACCTTTTGACTTAACGATTGCTCAAAGTATTTTAAATGAAAGAGAATATTAAAGATTTATTCAAAAAAACATTTGGTGTAGAGCCTAACAGCATTTGCGAAATTGCTGCTCATGGTTCTTCACGCAAGTATTTTCGTTGTCAAACCGAAGTTGTAAAAGTCTTAGCGGCTTACAATGGCGACAAAAAAGAGAATTTGGCTTTTATAGACTTTGCAAAACAACTAAAAGCCAAAGGAATAAATGTTCCTGCTATTATTGCAGTTGATGAGGAAAAGGACATTTATCTTTTAGAAGACTTAGGAAATACTACTTTGTTTGATTTTATTTCCTCGGCTTCGGAAAATGAGATTTTAGATATTTATAGTAAAATCGTAAGAATGCTTCCTAAGATTCAAATTGAGGCAGGCAAAGGTTTTGATTTTACTAATGCTTATCCGAGAAAGGCTTTTGATTTACAAAGTCTGCAATGGGATTTGAATTATTTTAAGTATTATTTTCTAAAACTTGCCGATATTCCTTTTAATGAGCAAGAATTGGAAAACGATTTTGAAGTCCTTGAAAATTATCTTTTGAATTGCAATTGTGATTTCTTACTTTACAGAGATTTTCAGTCGAGAAACATAATGTTAAAAGACAATTACGAAATATTTTTCATTGATTTTCAAGGAGCAAGAAAAGGTGCGTTGCAATACGACATTGCTTCTCTTCTCTATGATGCAAAAGCAAATCTTAGTCCTCAGACAAGAGAGAAATTATTAGCAATCTACATTGAAGAGGTCAAAAAATACATCGAGATAAACGAAGAAGATTTCATAGCACACTTTTATGCCTACGTTTATATTCGTATTATGCAGGCTATGGGCTCGTATGGATATAGAGGATACTTTCAAAAAAAGGAACATTTCTTAAAAAGCATTCCTTTTGCTATTGAAAATATAAGATTTTTAGAAGAAAACATTAAACTACCTATTGAATTACCTGCCCTACACAATATATTTCAACAAATTATCACTAACGAAAAACTGCTTTCTATTAGCAAAAATAATTGTGTTCTTAATGTTAATATTAAGAGTTTTTCATATAAAAAAGGCTATCCTCACGATACTTCGGGAAATGGTGGAGGATTTGTTTTTGATTGCAGAGCCTTGCCTAATCCGGGTAGATATGAAGAGTATAAATCGTTGAATGGATTAGATAAAGAGGTAATTGACTTTTTGGAAGAGAAGGAGGAAGTGCAAGAGTTTTTCAAAAATGTTTGTTCTTTAATCAATCAAAGTTGCAAAGAATATCAAAGAAGAGGTTTTTCTAATCTTTCTGTTTATTTTGGTTGCACCGGAGGACAACATCGCAGTGTTTTCTTTGCTCAAAAATTAGCAAATTACTTAAAAAACAAAGAAAATATTAAGGTAATTACTCAACATATTGAACAAAATCTATAAAAAATTTCAAAAGAATATTGTTTTTTTAAGTAAATACCTTAACTTTGCAGTCTTAAAATAAGAGATTAAGTAGAGTAAATAACAAAAAATATAAATAACAATGAAAGTAAGAAATACAATTATTTCAGTAGTACTCATAGCAGTAGCAGTTGTATTGATAGTTGTGCTTTACAACTCAATTATGCGTCCTGTAAAATTTGAAAACGAGTACAACAAACGTTCAGAACAAGTAATCACTAAATTAAAGGATTTAAGAGCAATTCAAGAACTTTACAAATCTGCTCACGGAGAGTTCTGTAATGACATCGATTCTTTATTATTGTTCTTGAATACAGGAAAAGTTCCAATGGTTCAAAAAAGTTTCCTTCCAGGATATGACCCTGATGCTATGACTGAGTTTGAAGCTCAAAAGAAAGGCTTACTTCGTAGAGATACAACTTGGGTTGAGCCAATCAAAAAATTAGTTGAAGAAAAGAAACTTTTAACTTCTGTTGAAAAAGTAAACGATTTGAAATACATTCCTTTCTCAAAAGACAACGGAAAAGAAATATTTGAGATGAGTGCTAAGAAAGTAAATAAGGGTGGTTTGGAAGTTCCTGTTTTCCAAATAACTGCTCCAATTGCTACTTACACTTTTGGAATGGATAAACAAGATGTAATCAACAGAAAAGCAGAATTAGAAGACAAAAATAAATATCCAGGTTGGAAAGTTGGAGACTTAGAACAACCTATCACAGACGGAAACTGGGAATAACGAAACATAATAAAAATGGAGACATATAAAGTAAAACAACTTCTACAAGTTGAAGAAAATATTGTTTCCAACGAGACAAGATTGTCCATTTGCCTTAAAGCAAATGGATTTTCTTTTTCGTTGATTAACAATAATAATTTAAGATTGTTATGCGTTGGCGAATTTGAAGTTGATACAACAGGAAGCATTCCACAAGTTATGAATAGAATTAGAGAATGTTTCTCTTCAATCGGCATAAAAATGTTCAAGTTTGCTAAGACTCGCATAATTTGTCAAAGCACAAAAAATGTTTGGGTGCCATATAAATTATACGATTCAACAAAAAATAAGGACTATATCAAAACTGTATCTAATGTTTTAAGCAATGAAACTGTGTTATCAAACATTTCTGAAAAATTAGACGCTGTTTCAATTTTTGCATACCCTATGCACACTTATAGTGGCGTGAAAATCCTTATGCCAAATGCAGAATATTGTTGCCAACATCAAATAATGGCAGAATATACCTATGACATCACTCGTTTTTCTCAAAACACACTTCTTTTAAATAAGAGAGAAAATGCTTGCGATATAGTTTTATTTAAAGGAAACTCATTTGTGCTAAGCAATAGCTTTGAATATCAAGAAGCAGCCGACTTAATTTATTTCATTTTATTCACTTTGCAACAACTATCGGTAGATACTGCCGAAGTAAAGACGCTTTTGACAGGTGAAAACTATGAAAAAGAAGAATTAACTCTTCTTCGCAAATACATTAAGGACGTTTCATTTGCAAATCCTATGGAAAACATAAAAGTAGGTTGTGAATTTGATTCAATAAATCTACAAAACTATTTCTTAGTAATTGCTTAAATATTAGATGAGAATAATTTCAGGATATTTAAAAGGAAGAAGACTAAATCCACCTTTGAATTTGCCTGTCCGTCCTACAACAGATATGGCGAGAGAAGGCTTGTTTAATATTCTAAACAATAGAATAGATTTTGAAGAAACAAGAGTGCTTGACCTTTTTGCAGGTACAGGAGCAATAAGCATTGAGTTTATTTCTCGTGGAGCAAGATATGTTACAAGCGTTGATGAGAGTCCGAAGTGTATTGACTTCATAAAAAAAACTTGTTCTACACTTGAAATAGACAATCTCTTTGCTCTAAGAGCCGATGTGTTTAATTTCTTAGGTAGAAGTCAGCAAAGTTTCGATTTAGTCTTTGCCGACCCGCCTTACGATTTAAAACAATTTGACTTAATTCCTTCACTTGTTTTAAAATCTTTTGTAAAACCAGGTGGAATGTTTATTCTTGAACACTCCAAAGAGCATAATTTCTCTGACAATCCTTATTTTACAGAGCAAAGAAATTACGGAAAAGTGAATTTTAGCTTCTTTACATTTGAACAAAACCAAACAACAGAAAACAATGAATAAGAAAACAATATGTATAGGCAACGCTCTTGTTGATAAGATATGTATGCTTGAAAACGATGATATGCTTTCAAGCGAAAACTTACCAAAAGGAAGTATGCAAATCATAAGTCAAGAAGACTCTATCAGATTACAAAACGCTACATCTAAGCTTAAAAGCGAAATTTCAACAGGAGGAAGTGCCGCAAACACAGCAAACGGACTTGCAAACCTTAATATAGAAACTGCATACATAGGAATGGTTGGAAAAGACCAATATGGCGATTTCTATATGGAAGATATGCAAAAAAATAACATAAAGACAAACTTCTTTAAAAGCGAAACAACTCAAACAGGCTTAGCCTTAGCCCTTGTTTCCAAAGATGGAGAAAGAACATTCGCTACTCACCTTGGTGCAGCTATTGAATTAAACGCTTCTCTTATTACAAAAGAACTTTTTGAAGGCTATGACTATCTTCATATTGAAGGATACTTGATTTCAAATAGAGATTTATTCAAAAAAATCATTGAATGTGGAAAACTCTCTGGTTGTAAAATTAGCATAGACCTTGCTTCATACAACGTAGTTGAAGAAAACTTAGAGTTTTTGCAAGAAGTATGCAAAGGAGTTGAAGTGATATTTGCAAACGAACAAGAAGCAGAAGCATTTACTAAAACCTCAGCAGAAGAAGCCGTACATATAATTGCACAATACGCCAACATTGCCGTTGTAAAACTTGGAGCAAAAGGCTCAATCATTAAACAAGGCGAACAAATCACAACAATTCAAGAAGTAAAACGTGAAAAAATAGACACAACCGGTGCAGGCGATCTTTACGCAAGCGGATTCCTTGCAGGATTATGCCAAAATCTTCCTTTAAATCAATGTGGCAAAATGGGAAGTGTTCTTGCTGGAAACGTAATAGAAATAATGGGCACAAAGATGAGCCCAGAACGTTGGTCTAAGATTAAAGAAGAGATTTCTAACTCTAAGAAATAAAAAAATAACTCTAAGAATTAAAAAATTATTTCTTAGAGTTATTTTTCTAAAACAAAGAGTTAATCTTCCAAATAATAAGTTATAGTACTGACAACCCTGCATTTCTTAATATGTGGGGTTGTTTCGTCTAAGTTTTCTATTGAAATCTGTCCTTGCCATGCAGTTTTCATTTTGCCAAGTTTGCTTTCGGCATCTTTTGCAAATTGTTCTCCTGCTTTTTTCGCATTAGCCATACTTTCGGTTATTAGTTTTGGCTTAAAGACATTAACATCTGATATTTCATAATTTGCTCCATCGTCCCAATAGTCTTGATCTATCACAACGCCTCTTTCATACAATTCGGTAACTCTTTTTTCCAAAGCTTGCACTTTTTCAATTGCTTTACTCTTTACAAAAAGGCGTACATAACCTCTTACGTATTTTGTTTTATTATTTTCATATTCATCATAACTAACTTTGCCCACGAAAATTTCATCATCGGTAAAGCCAATTTCTTTCAAGAAATCAATTACTATTGTTTCTTTTTCTTTTGATACTCTCAAAGCATCTTGAAGCGTATTTTGAAGAATCGCAAAGCGAATCGACTTACTGCCAACATCTGCTTTGACTTCAAGTTCCGCAGCACCTTTTACAGTTACTACTCTTTCGCCCATAGAAACTGCTTTCAAGCCTTGATAAACCGAAAAGCCGATTGCACAAGAAGCAATCAAAATAACCGCTGCCATAATCCAAACAGCACTCTTGTTTTGTTTTCTTTCTTTTTCCATAACTAACTATTTTTTTGTGTAAATAATTATTCCTACTCTTTCAACGTGCTCAATAAGTTCTTTGTTCTTTAATGTATGAAATATAGACACATCAAACTGATAAGGAAGCAACAAATCATCTATCGCAAGGCTTATTCTATTGAGGTCTTTTCTTGTAAGGCTCTCTCCTTTCAAAGTTATATCAACATCAGAAAAAGGTTTGTAATTTCCTTTTGCACGAGAACCATATAATATCACTGACTCTACTTGCTCATTTTTTGCAAATAAAGCATTTAATTTTTCTAATTCTATATCTTTTAATCCGTATAACATATTAAAAACAAAAAGAAAGCATCTTTTTTTCAAAATCATTAAACAATGGAGTGTAGGTATCTATTATTGATTCTAAGATTTCCGAAACTGTTTCATCATCATAATTATGAGAAGTGAGATTTCTATCGTTTATAGATTCCATCCAAGCCTCATTTTCTATTATTCCCATCTCAAAAGCCTTACGAAAAGCATCACGAGAGCCTTGAATATTTGTGTATCCTTGATATTGAGCATAATCTTTCATTACTTTCCAAGCCAATTCATGAGTATATTCAAACCTTTGTATTAAACCCTCTTCCAACAAATCATCAATTTCCTCTCCCCACTCCATTTTATTTGAAATTATATCAACGGCTTGATTGAATTTCACTAAGGCTTTACGATAATTATTAAATCTTTGTATCCAACGAATATCCTTTTCTACCATCTTTTTTCTTGATTATTTTCTTGGTATAATACAGCAAAGATATAACATTTATTGAAAATCTAAGAAAAATTCAGAAATAATTTCATAACTTTGCACCTTAAATTAAAGAAAATTAAAAAAACATTTTAGTTATGACAAGAGATACACAAATCTTTGACCTTATTCAAAAGGAAAGAGAAAGACAAACAAAAGGAATTGAATTGATTGCTTCTGAAAACTTTGTTTCTGATCAAGTAATGGAAGCAATGGGTAGCGTAATGACAAACAAATACGCAGAAGGTTACCCAGGAAAAAGATATTATGGTGGTTGCCAAATCGTAGACCAATCAGAACAACTTGCAATCGATAGAGCAAAAGAATTATTTGGTGCTTGCTGGGCAAACGTTCAACCACATTCAGGAGCACAAGCAAATATGGCAGTTTTCTTTGCTTGCTTAAATCCTGGCGATACTTTCATGGGATTAGATTTAAATCACGGTGGACACCTTTCTCACGGATCTCCTGTAAATATTTCAGGAACTTATTTCAACCAAGTTTCATACGGAGTTAAAGAAGAAACAGGAACAATCGACTATGATATGATGGAAAAAGTGGCAAGAGAACACAAACCAAAATTAATCATAGGAGGAGCTTCTGCTTATTCAAGAGATTTCGATTGGAAACGCATGAGAGCATTAGCAGATGAAATAGGTGCTATTTTAATGGGAGATATTTCTCACCCAAGTGGTTTAATTGCAAAAGGAGAATTAAACAATGCTGTTGAATATTGCCACATCGTTACAACAACTACTCACAAAACACTTCGTGGACCAAGAGGAGGTTTGATTTTAATGGGAAAAGACTTTGAAAACCCAATGGGAAAAACAACTCCAAAAGGAGAAATCAAAATGATGAGTGCAGTTTTAGACTCTGCAGTATTCCCTGGCTGTCAAGGAGGACCACTTGAACACGTTATAGCAGCGAAAGCAGTTGCATTTGGTGAAGCTTTGACAGAAGATTACGCAAAATACATCAAACAAGTTAAGAAAAACGCAGCTGCAATGGCAGAAGCATTCGTAAAAAGAGGTTACAAAGTTATCTCTAACGGTACAGATAACCACTTAATGCTTATAGACCTTAGAACAAAATTCCCTGAACTTACAGGAAAAGTTGCAGAAAACACATTAGTTAAAGCAGACATCACAATAAACAAAAATATGGTTCCATTCGATTCACGCTCTCCATTCCAAACATCAGGAATTAGAGTAGGAACTCCTGCAATCACAACAAGAGGATTGAAAGAAGACGAAATGGAAACAATAGTTGAAATGATTGACGCAGTACTTTCAGACGTAAACAACGAAGCATTGATTGCTGAAACTCGTAAGAAAGTAAACGCAATGATGGAAAACAGACCATTATTCGCTTGGTAGTCGAAAAACATATTTCAAAACAAAAAGCCGAATGTCAAATAAAAACATTCGGCTTTTTTGTTTGTCTTTAAAAAACAACCTCCAAAAGCAAAATAAAAAACTTTCACCAAGAGTTAAGCCCAAATGCGTGCGATATTTTCAAGTAAAAGATTTCCAATCGCAAATTTTAAGAATATAAACCCTTAACTAAAAATCACTAAATCAACGACTTAACTTTTTAAAACCTTAAAAACGCTAAAAAAGTCTTTGTTTTAGTGTGATTTTTTCTTGATTTTAGCGAAAATAATTCTTGATTTTAGAAAAATATTTCTTTGTTTTATTTTATTATTTCTTTGCTTTTTTAAATTTTTTCAAAGACTTCACTCTCCAAAGCCATAATTTGCTAAAAAATACCCTCAATTTTCGTCAATTTTTCGCAAAAAATTTCGCAAAAATCCCAAAATGAAATTTCCGTAAAATAAAGATTTTTCTCTGTAAATTTTGAATTAGAGAATTAAAGGTTTGTTAAAAGAAATTAAATGCAAATTAAATATATATAAATCAGCGTTTTAAGTTATAAAAAGCGAAAAGAACCAAAAAAGAACCAAATTTTATAAAATTTTTATTGTACATTTGCACGCGATACTTTAAACATTGTGGATTTTATTAACTTAAAAAAGGAGGACAAAAGGAGAAAAAGAATAATTATAATTTAGACTTTGTAATTTTTTACAGCATACAAAAGCGTTTTTGCTTATATTTGGTTGTATGAAATCTCGACAATTTCATTTGATGTACCGAAAAAAATAAGCCGAGAACGCTCACGAGTGAAATCGTGGGCTTTTCTTGTTCGGTACATAGGTAGTCGAGGACCTCATACAACAATAAGAAAAAAGTCCCACGTTTTTTTATGCCCATAAGTCAAACTCTCAAAACAACATCTCGCCTTTGGGACTTAGGCAAAGTAAAGAAAATAGTATTAAATTTAAACAATAAAGATTATGATTTACAAAAAATTGAAAGACTTAACGTACGAAGCTCTTCGAGATGGAGAATTAACAGTAGAAGAAGAATCGCGCCTTATGGCAAGAGCAAGAGAAATGGGACAAGATTTAGACGAGTTTAGATCTTACTTAGAAGCCGAAAGAAAAAGTCGGGTTGCATATCTTGCTGAACAAGAAAAACTACATCAAGAACGTGAAAATAGACCTGCTTATGTAAAATTATCAGAAAAAATATCTCAATATGAATCTAACTCCTATTCTGATTCAAAAACAAAAAAAACATATATCGAGGAAGAATTAGGTAAAGTTATTATTCCAACTGATCAAGAAGGTTTATTTCAATTAGCAAATTATTTATTTTCAAAATATTCTCATGGTAATTTTGGATATATTTATAAATCAAGGCTTAAAGAATGTCTAAGTGCTGGTAAATTATCTTTTCCAGATGATAAAAGATTCGAAAGCATAGAAACTGCTTTTAAGAAAAAACTAAGAAATGAATGGTTATGGCCAGTACTAGGCTTAACAGGAGTGTTTGTTTTTATGGCGATTATGGCTATTCTTGAAAATCTGGGAATCATAAATTAAAGTTAAATGCTTATGGGAAATAAAGATTTCATATTAGATTTATTTAATAGACTGTCTAAAAACGATATTTACCAAGGAGGATATTCCGAAGATAAAGAGTCTATAAGAAAAATCTTTAAAAACACGAAGGATAACTTAAAATCAGATGTTTTAATTCGTTTAACTGTAATAGATAGTATGTATTCTACTCAAATGGATAAACGTTATTATGGTTTGAATGAATTAGCAGAGGTTATTTCTTCGTTTAGTAACCTTAAAGATTTAGCAATTAAGTTTGCAAATAACCCTGAGGATACTTCTTGCTTTGATTATAAGATAGGAGAGAAAAAGGGTAACTTGTTTGATGAAAAATATGGCATAAATAAACAAGGAGATAAAAAAGGTTTAGCAGTATCTTTAATATCTAAATACTTATGTTTCCTTACCGATTTTAAGTTTCCTATTTACGATTCAATAGTATTAGAAATATTCCCTAAGCTTTGGGCGTATTGTGAGCTTGGAGAAAAAGAATGCCCTAAACACATCACATATACAAGCGGTAGTGAAAGAATTAAAACTTTCGTAAATGCAATCAACACTCTTATTAAAGAATTAAAACTTGAGAAAGAGAATTATAAATACGATGTTCTTGACCGCATAATGTGGTTTACAGGAAAAGTATGTAGAGGAAATCTTTCTCTTATTCTTTCTTATGAAGAATATGTTGAGTTTTTTGGACCTAAAGGAAAAGATTATAAATTTGATATCAAAGAAGAAGAAGACTTATCTAAATTACCATTTTTGAAAGGTAAGGAAACTCTTAATGATATATTTAAATTAGCAAAAGAAATTAACTAAAAACCGAAGAGGACAACGGGATATAACCGTCCAACAAATTATTATGGGAGGAGTCACTCATGATTGTAATGTTACTAGTGCTGAATCTAGAGTTAAAGGAATAGAGTCTAATATTCGTGAATGCCAACGCCAAATAGAATGGTGTCAAGGACAACTTAAAGGCATTACAGATAAATCTACAATAGCACTACGTAAAAGAACTATACAACAAGAAAGAGAAAAAATAAAAAGTCTGAGAGAACAATTAAAAAAGGCAAAAGAATATTTACGAGAATTAAAGAAACGTAAATAGGTGTATGTTGATTCAAGGTTTTAAGAGAAATAATATTGAATGGCGTACTGTCAAAAATATTAAGGCTGAAAATATGTTTTCATTGGAAGATTGGTCTAAGATATTTACTGATTTATCTTCTTACCTTGAAATAAACAAAACTTTATCATTAGGTTGTGGGCAATGTTTCGTTGCTCGCAACCTTTTGAATGATGAAGATTTTGCGTTTGTCTTTATTTATAAAAAAAATTACAAAGAGAACAAAATCGTTTTTCACGGAGGTGGTTGGAAGAAAGGTAATACTCTTTTGCATTATACTGCTTTTGTGTATTTATTAGAAAGACTTTTCAAAAGAGGTTACAAGATTCGTACTTCTTGCTTAAAGACTAACAAAAAGGCATTCCGCTTTCTTCATAGCGTTGGCTTTGTTAATTATTACACAACGGAGAATTACCATTATTTTTGGTTGCCACAAAAACGTTTTATGAATACAGAAATTTATAAACGAGTAAATAACATTTGAAAGATTAAAGATTATGAGTATTATTATCCTTGTTATTTCTTTTTTACTTAACTTGACAGGACGTATTGTTGTGCCTGTTGGTTTGATAGCGTTTTTGGCTAATATTGGAATGGGTAATTTTGATATTCTAATACCTATGGGAGTGTTGGGAGTTATTGGTATTGTTTATGGAATCTTAGCATACAAATATGATATTCCACCTCGTTGGTTTTGGTCTGAGTCTGCAAATTCTATTTTTGAATATTCAGTTGGAGCAGTAATAGGTTATGGGATTTTATTTGCCTTATGGGTACCTTTTCTTATAGTTTTAACTTATTTAATTGAATATTTTGGATAATTGAATAACTATTATAAACTACCCTTAGTAGCAAAGGATTTTTACAATCCTTTGCTTTATTCTTCTAAGAGTTCTCTATTTACTTCCAAAGGTGAGTATTTGTGATGTGAATCGCACTTATCTTTAAATACGTTTTGCTTTCCACAAACGCAATTGCTTCTATCACCTGTGTAAGGGTCAACATTTGCACAACGGCGTTTGAATTCTCCGTTTTTTTTCAAAAACATCTTTATTCCTATTCCGCAAAAACTCAATGCTAATACTATTGCGGCTATTGCAAATACTACTAATACTGTTTTCATTCTTTTATTCTTTGTTTTTTGTGTCTATTATTATTGTTGTAGGGCCGTTGTTTATCATTTCTATTTGCATATCGGCTCCGAAAACTCCTGTTTTAACGTCTTTTCCAAAGGTTTGTTGCATTTTTTCTACGAATTTTTCGTACATAGGTTTTGCAAAATCTGGTTTTGATGCACGAATATAAGTTGGGCGATTGCCTTTTTTGCAACTTGCGTGTAGGGTAAATTGACTTACAACCATTATTTCTCCTCCTATGTCTTCGACTGATAGATTCATAACTCCGTTTTCGTCATCGAATATTCTCATTTTGCAGATTTTTCCACTCAACCATTCTATGTCTTCTTCGTTGTCTATGTCTTCTATGCCTAAAAGCACCATCAATCCTTCGTCTATGTGAGAATAAATCTTGTCTTCTATTCTTAGGTTGGCGTATTTTACTTTTTGTATTACTGCTCTCATTTTTTTATCGTGTTTTCCATTCTTCTTGTTGTACTTCTTCTGTGTTTATTATGCTGATGTAGTTTGCGTATCTTTCGGAAGAAATTTCACCTTCTTCTACTGCTTGCTTTATTGCACAGCCTGGCTCGTGAATGTGTGTGCAATTGTAGAATTTACATTCGGAAAGAAGGCGTTTCATCTCAGGAAAATAGAGTGCAACTTCTTCTTTCTTGAAATCAACCATACCAAACGAGCGTATTCCTGGCGTATCTATAATGTCGGCTCCAAAGTCTAAGTGATACATTTGTGCAAAAGTTGTGGTATGTTTTCCTTTTAGGTTACTAAGTGATATTTCGGCTGTTTTTAAATCTAATCCTGGTTGAAGGGCGTTTACTAATGCACTTTTTCCTACGCCAGAATGTCCGGAAAGTAGGTTGATTTTTCCTTGCATTTGTGATTTTAGGTTGTCTATTCCTTCTTTTGTGATTGCGGAAGTGTCAATACATTTGTAGCCTAATGGTTCGTAAATGCTTTTTAGATAGTTTGCGTATTCTTTTGTTTCTTCTTCGTAAAGATCTATTTTATTAAAAACAATTATGCAAGGAATTTCATAAGCATTGCAAGTAAGAAGAAATCTGTCTATAAAGCCTGTGCTTGTGCGAGGCAAGACACAAGTTATTATAAGTAAGGCTTGGTCAAGATTAGAGGCGATTATGTGGGTTTGTTTTGAGAGTTTTGCCGATTTTCTTATGATATAGTTTTTGCGAGGCTCTATTTTGCAAATCAATCCTTGTGAGGTTTCGCTCTCAGGTATGTATTCTACTCTGTCTCCTACGGCAATAGGGTTTGTAGATTTGATTCCGCTGATTTTAAACTTCCCTTTTATGTAGCAATTTTCTTGATTTCCTTGCTCGTCTCTAACAATATAATTGCTACCTGTTGTCTTTATTACAATGCCTTTTTTCATTTAGTTTTTCTTGTTTTGAACGTCAAAGATAATTCATTTTTTTAAAAGCAGAATAATTTTTCTTTGATTTGTTATTTATTTAATTATGCTTTGTTTTTCGTTAAATTGCGTTTTTTTTGTATTTTTGCCAAGATGTGTAATAGTGTAATAGATGAAAAATATTAGAAATTTTTGTATAATAGCTCATATTGACCACGGTAAAAGTACATTGGCAGATAGATTGTTAGAGTTTACAAACACTATCTCGCAAAGGGATATGGAAGCTCAAGTGTTGGACGATATGGATTTGGAGAAAGAGAGGGGAATTACTATAAAAAGCCATGCTATTCAAATGAATTATAGGTTTGAAGGTGAAGATTATGTGCTTAATTTGATAGATACTCCGGGTCACGTTGACTTTTCTTATGAGGTTTCTCGTTCAATTGCTGCCTGCGAAGGTGCTTTGCTTATTGTAGATGCTACTCAGGGAATACAAGCTCAAACAATTTCAAACCTTTATCAAGCAATAGATAATGATTTGGAAATAATTCCTATTCTAAACAAAATGGATTTGCCTGCTGCAATGCCGGAAGAAGTTACGGATCAAATAGTTGATTTGATTGGTTGTAAGCCCGAGGATATTATTCCTGCAAGTGGTAAGACAGGAATGGGAATAGAAACTATTTTGGAAAGAATTATTAAAACTATTCCTGCTCCAAAGGGAGATCCAGAGGCTCCTTTGCAAGCTTTAATCTTTGACTCTGTTTTCAATTCTTTTAGAGGAATTATCTCTTATTTTAGAATAATGAACGGAAGTATTAAGAAAGGAGAAAAGGTTAAGTTTGTAAACACAGGAAAAGAATATATTGCAGATGAAATAGGTGTTTTAGGCTTAAAATTGATACCAAAACAAACTCTTTCTTGTGGAGATGTTGGTTATATTATTTCGGGAATTAAAACTTCTTCCGAAGTAAAGGTTGGAGATACTATCACTTCTGTTGCTAATCCTTGCGAAAAGGCAATTGAAGGTTTTGAAAATGTGAAACCAATGGTGTTTGCAGGAATTTATCCTGTGGATTCAGATGATTATGAAGAGTTGAGGGCTTGCATTGAAAAGCTTCAACTCAACGATGCTTCACTTACATTTGAGCCTGAAAGTTCTTTGGCCTTAGGATTTGGTTTTCGTTGTGGATTCTTAGGGCTTTTGCACATGGAAATCATACAAGAACGTTTGACAAGAGAGTTTAATATGGACGTTATCACTACTGTGCCAAACGTAAACTATAAGGTATATACAACAAAAGGAGAAGTAATAGATGTTTATAATCCTTCTGGATTGCCAGAGCCTAATTATATAGATTATATTGAAGAACCTTATATACATGCTTCTATTATAACAAAGACAGAGTTCATCGGTCCGGTTATGACTCTTTGTATTGATAAAAGAGGTATATTGAAAAATCAACATTATATTTCAACCGATAGAGTGGAAATAACATTTGAGTTGCCACTTGGTGAGGTTGTGTTTGATTTTTATGATAAATTGAAATCTATTTCAAAGGGTTATGCTTCTTTTGACTATCACCCTTGTGGATTTCAACGTTCAAAATTGGTAAAATTAGAGATTCTTTTAAATGGAGATGGAGTTGATGCTTTATCTACTTTAACTCACTTTGACAATGCTTATCCTTTGGGAAGAAGAATGTGCGAAAAATTAAAAGAACTTATACCAAGACAACAATTTGATATAGCTGTGCAAGCAGCAATAGGTTCAAAAATTATCGCAAGAGAAACAGTAAAAGCGGTAAGAAAAGACGTAACAGCAAAATGTTATGGAGGAGATATTTCTCGTAAAAGAAAATTATTAGAAAAACAAAAAGAAGGTAAAAAG
>CALEFF010000079.1 GCA_937876865.1 uncultured Bacteroidales bacterium
AAAAGTACCCTGAGATACTTTTCTCTCGACCATGCCGAGTTTTTCAAGTTTTGCCAATGCGCTGCGGAGCGTGACTTTGCCGACACCCAACTGTTTGGAAAACTCCAATTCTGTCGGGAAACGGTATCCCGGCGGATACTCTCCGCTTGAAATCTTTTCACTTAAAAAGTTGAAAATCAAATCTTTTTTCAGCGTTTCCATAGTGTGTTTCCCAATGATACTATATTGATTCTATCAACGATAATATACCCACGTTTGATATAATGTCAAGATAGTATCAATTGAAATATCTGTAAAATAAACCCTCTTGTTCAAGAGTTTTCAGACTTGATTTTTTGTGTATAATGGTGTATTTTAATACTAAACAATATACTAAACTTGAAAAATAAGGAACGATACAGCATGTCTGTTATTTATGATGTTGCAGTCATCGGCGGCAGCCTTGGCGGCGGCCTCCTTCGCCCACCGCTCAGCTTCAGCCTTGGCAGCTGCCTCCTTCATTTCCTCAAATTCCAAGTCCATATAATCGATAAAGATTATATTTGCATCGTTAAATTCATTTCTTCGTTTTTAAATTCATTTGGCAATATGATTGGGAAGCAGTTTACGCTTAATAAAGATAAGTATTCTATTCTTTCTGCTCGTAATTGGGATTGTGATATTGAAGACTTGAAAAAAGATTTGAATTATGCTCCTAAATATGATTTAAAAAGAGGAATAGAAGAAACAATAAAATGGTATAAAAATGAAAAATGGTTATAATATGAGATTAAAAAGTTTTAGTATTCTATTAGTATTTTCACTTCTTCTTTTGTTTTCTTGTGGAGAAAAACAGAATTCAAAAATAGGAAAAAAACAAGTGGTAGATAGTTCAAAGGTAATAGAAATTGACACTAAGTATTTTATTGATGATATTGCAAAAATAGATGGAGATTCTTTAACTTATATTGGCGATAAGCCTGCAATAGTTGATTTTTATGCTTCTTGGTGTGGCCCTTGTAAGATGCTTTCGCCTATAATGGAGAAATTGTCAAAAAAATATGAAGGTAAAGTTAATTTTTACAAAATAGATGTAGATAAATCTTCGGATTTAGCAAATACATTAAATATTAAGGCAATTCCTACTTTGATATTCTTCAAGGATTCTTCGTCTTCTGCTATTATTATGGAGGGATTTATGTCCGAAACAGAATTAGAATATAACATAAGTAGTTATTTATTGAAATAAAAGTATTATTTTTGTACATTTATTAAAAAGAAAAAAGTCTATGGCAAAGCAACAAGATATATCAGCAGAGAAGTTAGAAAAATTAAAAGTACTTCAAGCAGCGGTTTCAAAGATTGAAAAGAATTATGGTAAAGGTTCCATAATGAAATTAGGTGATAAAGCAGTAGAAGATATAGAAACAATACCTACGGGCTCTATTTCATTGGATTCAGCCTTAGGAGTGGGAGGCTTTCCAAAAGGAAGAATAATAGAAATCTATGGACCAGAATCCTCAGGTAAGACAACATTAGCAATACACGCAATAGCAGAAAGTCAAAAGCAAGGAGGACTTGCAGCATTTATAGATGCAGAACACGCTTTTGATAGTTCTTACGCAAAAAAATTAGGAGTAGATGTAGATAATCTTTATATTTCTCAACCCGATAATGGAGAGCAAGCATTAGAAATAGCAGAAAACTTAATTAGTTCAGGAGCAGTAGATGTTATTGTAATAGATTCCGTTGCTGCTCTTACACCTAAGAGTGAGATTGATGGAGAAATGGGTGATAGTAAAATGGGATTACACGCTCGTTTAATGAGTCAAGCCCTTAGAAAGATGACTGCAACAATTAGTAAAACGAAATGTTGTTGTATTTTCATCAATCAATTAAGAGATAAAATAGGAGTGATGTTTGGCTCGCCGGAAACAACAACAGGAGGAAACGCTTTGAAGTTTTATTCTTCAATAAGAATTGATATAAGAAGAATACAAGCAATAAAAGAAGGAGATACCAATATTGGAAATAGAGTTAGAGTAAAGATTGTAAAGAATAAAGTTGCTCCTCCTTTCCGTCAAGTTGAATTTGATTTGTTATTTGGACAAGGAATAAGCAAAATAGGGGAGATCGTAGATATTGGAGTTGAGGCAGAAGTGTTAAAGAAAAGCGGATCTTGGTTTAGCTATGGAGAAACAAAACTTGGGCAAGGGAGAGAAGCAGTTAAGCAACTTTTATTAGACAATCCAGAATTGCAAGAAGAGATTGAAACAAAGATTCGTCAATATCTAAAAGATAAAACAGAATAAAAAACTCTCAAACTCTTTAAGATGAAAGTAACAATTTCGCAAATCAATCCGAAAACTTTAGATTTTGAATATAATTTTAATCTAATTCAGGAAAAAGTCAAAGAATCAGATGTAGATTCCTTGATAATTTTTCCTGAATTATCATTAAGTGGCTCTCCGCTTTACGATTCTATATCATATAATGACACACATAACAAAAGCATTCAATATGCTGATAAATTATCAGAACTAAAAAAAGACTTTATTTTTGGACTTCCAATCAATCAAAACGGAGAAATTCTAAACGCACTTGCTTTTATAGAAAACGGAGAATTAAAAGCAATATCCACAAAAAAGAATTTAAACAGATTTGACAAAGGATTCTTTTCGGGAGAGGGCTTTTGCACAATAGAATACAAAAAACAAACAATAGCATTTGGCTTTTTAGAAGATTTAGATGATTATTTAAAAAAGCAAGACAAAGCAGATTTGATTCTTTGTAGCTCAAACATACTTTTTACTCCTGAAACGCAAAAAGAACTTTTAACTTCGCTTCAACCAAAGATAAGAAAAGCAAAAACACCTATTGTATTAGTAAATAGATGTGGTGCAGAAGCAAGTTATATCTTTAATGGAAGTAGTTTCTTTATGCTTTCAAATGGAGATTTGTCAAAAGAATTACCTTTATTTGAAGAATCATCATTGCAAATTGACACACAAAAAACAGAAAAATATACACAATCGCCTCTTTGTAGAATAGAAAAAATGTATCATGCGGCAGTTCTTGGAATAAAAGACTACTTTCGCAAAAACAATATAAAGAAAGCCTTATTAGGACTCTCAGGAGGAATAGACTCTGCTTTGGTTGTAGTGCTTGCAGTAGAAGCCTTAGGAAAAGAAAACGTTATAGGAGTATTGTTACCAAGTGAATACTCTACCTCTCACAGCATAACAGATGCAAAAGCGAGTGCAGAAAATTTAGGAATAGAATACTACACAATTCCAATCAAAGAAACATTTACCTCGGCTTTAACAGCCCTTTCGCCAATCTTTGAAGGGAAAGAACCAAATGTAGCAGAAGAAAATCTGCAATCAAGAATTAGAGGTATAATTTTAATGGGAATAGCCAATAAAATAGGAGCAGCCCTTTTGAATACCACAAATAAAAGTGAACTTTCAGTAGGATATGGCACTCTTTATGGCGATACAAATGGAGCAATAGGGGCATTAGGCGATATTTTAAAGACAGATGTTTGGGAAATGTCTCGTTGGATAAATCGAAACGAAGAAATAATTCCTCAAAACTCTATAATAAAAGCACCATCAGCCGAATTACGACCAGATCAAAAAGACACAGATTCATTACCTGACTATGATATTTTAGATAAAGTTCTTTTCTTGCATTTAGAACAAAGACTAAGCAGAGAGGAAATAATAAATCAAGGCTTTGAATCAAATATAGTAGATAAAATATTAAGATTAGTAAAAATAAATGAGTGGAAACGCCATCAAGTAGCCCCACTATTAAGAATGTCAAATAGTGCATTAGGAATAGAAAGAATAATGCCAATATCATAATATAAAGAATATGAGCGACCAAATCAAACACGAATGTGGAATAGCAATGTTAAGATTGCTAAAACCATTAGAATATTACCAAGAAAAGTATGGAAACACTTGGGCATTAAACAGAATGTATCTCCTTATGGAGAAACAACACAATAGAGGACAAGATGGAGCAGGTCTTGCAAACATTAAGTTTGATACAAAGCCAGGAGAACAATATATAAACATAACAAAATCCAATACCTCTACGCCTATACAAGATATATTTGCAGAAGCGTTTAAGGATATGAAGAATCTTAAACTTTCTCACCCAGAAGAGGCAAAGGATATAAATTGGTTAAAAAATAATGCAAGGTTTACAGGAGAACTTTTCTTAGGACACTTACGCTATGGAACGTTTGGAAAAGACGAAATAGACAATCTTCACCCTTTTCTAAGAGAAAACAACTGGAAAACACGTAATCTTGTTCTTGCAGGCAACTTTAATTTGACTAATATTGATGAAATGTTAGACAAACTCATAAGTTTGGGACAACACCCTGTAAAAGTAGCCGACACAGCCATAGTATTAGAGAAAATAGGCAAGTTTTTAGACAGAGAAGTCGAAAGAATATTCCGAAAATACAAAGATGAAAGAGTACTTACTAACGTAGAAATTTCTGAGAAAATAGCAGAAGAATTAGATATAAAAACAATTCTTACCTCTTCTGCAAAGAAATGGGACGGCGGATACGTAATGGCAGGAATGATAGGACACGGAGACGCTTTTGTTTTAAGAGATGAAAACGGAATAAGACCATGTTTCTATTATGTAGATGAGGAAATAGCCGTTGTAGCCTCAGAACGTCCTGTGATAATGACGACTTTTAACAAACCTCTCACAGCAATAAAAGAATTACCAGCAGGACACGCAATCATAATCAAAAGAAATGGCGAAATAAGCATAGAATGCTGCAAAGAACCTAAAAAAGCACCAAAACAATGCTCTTTTGAACGCATTTATTTCTCACGAGGAACCGATGCAGACATCTATAAAGAAAGAAAAATGCTTGGAAGACTAATCCTACCAAAAGTATTAAAAGCAATAAACAACGACATAAAGAACACAGTCATTTCTTACATACCAAATACTGCCTCAGTAGCCTTTCAAGGTATGGCAGAAGCCTTTGCAGAGCACGCCGACAAACTACGAATAGAAGAAATACTTGCAAATAAAGAGAACTTAACAGAAGAAAAGTTAAAAGAAATCTTCTCAATCAAGACAAGAAGAGAATACATAGCAGTAAAAGACGTAAAACTACGTACATTCATCACACGCGATAGCGAAAGAGATGATATGGTAGCACATGTTTACGATGTAACTTACGGACAAGTCAAAGAATATGTAGATAATCTTGTAGTAATTGACGATAGCATTGTAAGGGGAACAACACTTAAACAATCAATTCTAAGAATCCTTGACCGTTTAGGGCCAAAGAAAATAGTTGTTGCTTCATCTGCACCACAAATTCGTTACCCTGACTGCTACGGAATCGATATGTCAAGACTAAATGAGTTTATAGCCTTCAACGCAACCATAGAGTTGTTGAAAGAAACCAATCAAGCACATATCATAGAAGAGGTTTATCGCAAGTGTAAAGCACAAGAAAATCTTCCAAAAGAAGAAATCGTGAACTATGTTAAAGAAATCTACGCTCCATTTACCGATGACCAAATCACAACAAAGATTACGCAAATGCTAACTCCTGATGATGCAAATGCAGAAGTAGAAATAATTTTCAATACCATAGAATCGCTTCACGAAGCCTGCCCAAATAACACAGGCGATTGGTACTTTACAGGCGATTATCCAACCGCTGGCGGAAATAAAGTAGTAAATAAAGCCTTTATTAACTACTACGAAGGAAATAATAAAAGAGCTTATTAAAATAAAAGCAAAGAAATAAAAAACAAAACGCTCGTTTGTCAAAATAAAACAAAGACTCACGAGCGTTTTTTGTTTGAGTTGGTTTTTAATTGTTAGCTTTTTAGTCAATTAAACAAACGTTCGAACACACAAAAGCAAGTCGAACGCTTATTTCTTCTTGTTTTAGTGTTTAAATACTAAAAAATACTTGCGAGAACACTTGCAAGAACTATTAGTAAAATCAAGCCTAAACAAGATATTATCAATCCTGCTATTGCTAATCCTTTTGGTTTTCTGAATATACCAACAAGTGATAATATAAGTCCTAAAGCCCATAAGATCCAATTAAGACCTGGTGTCCACGAAAAGAAAAGTGCACACAATGCAAGAACGAATCCTGCAATTCCAACACCATTTGATTTTTTTTCTACTTGATTAACGATAACCGTTGTTCTGTCATTTTGATTTTGTAATCCGTTGTTGTTGTTTTCCATCTTAAATATTTTTTTAAAATTATTACTTTGCCCAAGTCCCAAATGGCGATTACTTAATTTCTTTCTTTGACTTCAAGGCATAAAAAAACGTGGGACTTTTTTTCTTATTGCTATATGAGGTCCTCGAAACTACCTGTTATCCAAATAAGAAAAGCCCACGATATTACTCGTGAGCGTTTTGACTTATCTTTTGGATAACTTAAATGAAATTTTCGAGGTTTCATATAGCCAAATTTAAGCAAAA
>CALEFF010000080.1 GCA_937876865.1 uncultured Bacteroidales bacterium
TTTTATGCCTTGAAGTCAAAGAAAGAAATTAGTAAATCGCCATTTGGGACTTGGGAAAAGAAAGTAAACGTAAAAAACCGATGAGTCAATGGGATATAACCGACAAAAAATTAAAATGAAAAAACTATCTGTAATAGTAATTGCACTTGTAAGTTTAATAATTATTACGTCTTGTTCTTCAAGTCGTTCTTTAATTCCTAAAGCTGTAAACACGGTAAAAACAGTTTCATTTCAAGAACTTAATTTAACAAATAAAGATTATAGCATTCTTGATCGTGTAGAAGTATCAGCTACACTTCTTGTTGATATATCACCAAATTCTTATACTATACACGATGAAGAAAACTCGTTTAGACTACTTTACACTAAAAATAAAGACATGATAACTTTAAAGCAATATGAAGGAGTGGTTCGTGCTGGGTATTTAGCACAAGATTATCAAACAGTGAATCTAGAATCTCCTGAAGATATTGTTAGAAGATTAGCTATATATCGATTAATCAATTTAGTAAAAGAACAAGGAGGTGATGGAATTATTGAACCAATTATTTCAACTAACATAGAAGAGAAAAAAACTAGTTGGAATAATAGTACAATAATTTTAAATACTACTGTATCGGGTAAAGTTGTTGTGTTAAAAACATCAAAATAAAAATTGTATTATGAAATATAGATTAAACAATTTATTAATTTTAATTGCGTGTTCCTTTCTAATGTTTTCTTGCGTAATGCAACAACCTACTTCGCAAGTAAATGTTGCACCAAAAGTTATTAACTTAGATCTTGTAGCGAAGTTCCAAGAAAACTTATTTGTTAATTTGGATTACGGAATAAAAGTTAATGTAAACGACAAAAGAAGTAATTTTAAAATTTTGCATAAACATGACAACTATGTAACTTCTTTACCGAACGTAAATGTATATCCAGATGTAAAAAGTTTTACTAATGAAAGTATAAGAAGATATATGAGAACTATGGGCTTTAAATTAGATAGCGATATTTCTTCTGACTATTTTATGAATATAGATATTAAATTATTTAATGTAAGCTTTTTGAATGGTATTGGTTGGTCGGCAGTTGTAAATTTGGACATATCTGTTTTTGATCACAATAATAGACAGGTTTATCCAACAACAAGTGTTACAGGAAGAGCATCAAGGGCTGGTAATGGCAATGATTATTCTATTGCATCAAATACTGTTAATAATGCTTATGCTAACGCTTTGGAAGATATAGATTGGAATCGTATAGCATATTTACTAAAACGCAGTAATTCTCCTGCAAATGAAAAAGACAAAAAAGTTGTAGGAGACGGTTCTACTGCATTAGAGCATTTAGTATTATCTTGGGAAGTTACTTCAAGACCATTAGGTGCAGATGTGTATTGGAGAGTTATTTCTTCAACTCCTGAGGTTAAAAATAGCAATAAGAATTACAAAGGAACAACTCCTTACGAAGCAACAGAATCTTTTGATATAAAAGGATTATCTTACAATAATTCAGGTGACGTTCAAATAGAAATAACTTGTGAAAAACCTGGATATTTAACACAACGTAAGGTTTTTAATTTGCGTGCTGCAATTGATCAAAAATCTATCAATGCTCATTTCACTCTTGTAAAGGAAGAGTAGAGAAATAAAAAGAAAAACGCTCGTGAGTCTTAGTTTTATTTTGACAAACGAGCGTTTTATTATTTCCTTTCTTTGACTTATTATTTCTTTATCTTCGCATCAATAAATGTTTTCTCTGCCATATAAGAAGAACGCACCAAAGGACCGCTTTCAACGTTGTCAAATCCTAAGGACATTCCTATTTCCTTATATTTATTGAATTGTTCTGGTGTTACATATTCAATAACAGGAATATGTTTGTGTGTTGGTTGAAGATATTGTCCTATTGTAAGCAAGCGAACGCCTACTTTTCTTACATCTTTCATCAATTCCACTACTTCTTCTTCTGTTTCGCCTAAGCCAACCATTATTCCTGTTTTTGCAATCAAGCCTGCTTGTGAGGCAAGTTCAAGAACTTTTAGACTGACATCATATTTTGCTCGGCTACGTGTTTGATTTGAAAGACGTTTTACTGTTTCCATATTATGCCCAAACACATCTGGTTTTGCATCAAAAACAATTTTCAATAGATTTTCATCACCATCAAAATCCGGTGTTAAGACTTCTATTGTTGTATTAGGATTTAATTTTCTTGTTTCTTCTATTGTCTTTGCCCAATGACTTGCACTTTTGTCTTCTAAGTCATCTCTATCCACAGAAGTAATAACACAATGTTTTAATTTCATAAGATTGACAGAGTTTGCAATCTTTTGTGGTTCGTTTTCGTCCAATGGCATTGGTACTCCTGTTTTTGTTGCACAGAACTTACAACTTCTTGTACAAATATCACCAGAAATCATAAAAGTTGCAGTGCCTATACTCCAACATTGACCTATATTTGGGCATTTTCCACTCGAACAAATTGTGTGAAGTTTGTTTAATTCTACTATTTTTTTTACTTTGGGATAGTTTTCGCCTGTTTCGAGTTTAATTTTCAACCATTCCGGTTTGCGTTGAGGTTTGTTGCTCATTTTCTAAAATCTTTTTTAATGTTTTTTCTGCGGCAAGTTGTTCTGCTGCTTTAATTGAGTAGTCTTCTGCTTGCTCTTGCGGCTGTTCGTCAATCAAAACTTGAACTACATAGTGCATTCTATGATTTTCATATTTTGATTCAACTACTTCAAAGGATATTTTTTTTCTGTTTTTTTGACACCAATCTATTACTTTACTCTTATAATTCCACGTTGTATTCTCCAATTCATCTATGTCAAGATGTATGGAAAATATCTTTTTAGTTAAAATCTTATATGTGAAATTATAACCTCTATCTAAATAGATTGCACCAACCAATGCTTCAAAAGCATCGCCGTTTACAGAACTATAATTAGAGCAATGCATCGCTCTATTATATTCTATAAGATTACTTAAACCTATTTTTACGGAAAGTTTGTTCAAAGAAGCACGACTAACAATTTTTGAACGCATTTCAGTTAAGAATCCTTCACCTTTGAGAGGATATTTTTTGAAAAGAAACTCTCCTACAATAGTGCTAAGGACGGTGTCGCCAAGATACTCCAACCTTTCATTATTTAACTTATTTCCTTTACTATCTTTTAAGGAACAAGATTTATGTACAAGGCTGAGTTTATAAATAGAAATATTCTTAGGCCTACACCCAAGAATATTTCTCAAAAACTTTAGAAGTTCTTTATCTTCTTTTTTTATGCCTCTCTTGACAAGAAACATTTTTTATTCGTATTTCTTAAATGCAAGACATGCATTGTGTCCACCAAATCCGAATGTATTACTTAAAGCTCCTTTTATTTCTCTCTTTTGTGCCTTTCCAAAAGTAAAATTCAATTGAGGAATTTCAGGATCGTCAGTAAAGTGATTTATTGTTGGAGGAACGATGCCGTTATACACTGCAAGCACAGTTGCAATCGCTTCTATTGCTCCCGCAGCCCCTAACAAGTGTCCTGTCATACTCTTTGTAGAGTTGATATTTATGTTTTTCGCATGTTCTCCGAAAAGTTTTTCAATCGCACTTATTTCTGCGATATCACCAAGTGGAGTAGAAGTTCCGTGAGTGTTGATATGATGAATATCTTCCAAAGCAAGATTTGCTTCTCTCAATGCTTCTTTCATCGCATTCATTGCTCCTCTTCCCTCAGGGTGAGGTGCAGTCATGTGATGTGCATCAGCAGTAAGTCCTGCTCCACAAATTTCTGCATATATCTTTGCTCCACGTGCTATTGCATGCTCATAACTTTCTAAAATCAAGGCTCCTGCTCCTTCTCCTAAGACAAATCCATCTCTATCTTTGTCAAAAGGACGTGAAGCTGTTGAAGGATCATCATTTCTTTGAGAAATAGCGTGCATAGAACTGAATCCGCCAACTCCTGCCTCAGAAATAGCTGCTTCACTACCACCACAAACCATTAAATCTGCTTTTCCTGTCTTTATATACATAAAAGCATCTGCAATAGCATTAGCGGAAGAAGCACAAGCTGAAACTGTTGCAAAGTTAGGTCCTCTTAAATCATATTTAATTGAAATATGACCAGCACAAATGTCTGCGATCATTTTTGGAATGAAGAATGGGCTAAATCTTAAAGCTCCATCACCCTTTGCAAACGATGTTATTTCTTCTTGGAAAGTGATTATACCACCAATTCCAGAAGCCCAAATAACACCAGCTCTATCTTTATCAAGATTTTCCAAGTTGATACCAGAATCAGTCATTGCTTGATCGGCAGCAACTATACCATATTGAGCAAATTTATCGTATTTTCTTATTTCCTTTCTGTCGAAAAACTTATTGCCATCGAAGTTTTTCAATTCACAAGCAAACTGTGTTTTAGCTTGTGAAGCATCAAAATGAGTTATAGGGGCAGCTCCACTTACTCCATTAACAAGTCCATTCCAATATTCTTCAATATTGTTTCCTATTGGAGTAAGTGCACCTAACCCTGTAACGACAACACGTCTCATTTCCATAGTGAAATGAAATTATTTAGCGTTGTTTTCGATGTATGCGATAGCATCACCAACAGTTGCTATCTTTTCAGCTTGATCATCTGGTATAGAAATGTTAAATTCTTTTTCTAATTCCATGATCAATTCAACAGTGTCTAATGAATCTGCTCCTAAATCACTTGTAAAGTTTGCTTCTGGAGTAACTTGACTTTCATCTACACCTAGCTTATCAACTACGATAGCTATCACTTTTGTTGTTATTTCAGACATATCTATAAAGTTTTTATAATTAAACCGATTTGCAAAATAACAAAAAAAACTCCAATTGGGCAAGTAAACAAAGAGAAATGATAACCCTTGATTAACTAAATACTTGTATTATAATAATTTAAGAAAATGCTGTTTTAATACAAAAATAAGCAAAAAATGCTGTTTTAAATGAAAATATTATTTTTGCAAATCTAAGAATTAAATATATTTTTCAAAAAATGAAACGATTAGCAGTGTTTGCATCAGGAAGCGGAACAAATTTCCAACAAATATGTGAATATTTTATAGAAAAGAATAGCGATATAAAAATAGAATTGCTTGTAGTAAATAAAGCGAATGCCTACGTTGTTGAACGTGCAAAGCAATTAAATGTAAAGAGTGTGTACTTTAATCGCGAGGATTTTTATTCTTCCGATAAAGTTGTAGAATGCCTTTTAGAAAATCAAATAGATTTCATTGTACTTGCAGGATTCCTTTGGCTCGTACCAAGCAATATATTAAAGAATTATGAAAATAAAATAATAAACATTCACCCTGCTTTATTACCTAAGTATGGTGGCAAAGGAATGCACGGACATCATGTTCACCAAGCCGTAATTGCTGCAAAGGAACAAGAATCTGGAATAACAATTCATTATGTTAATGAAAAATATGATGAAGGCAATATAATATTTCAAGCAAAATGTTCAATCACTCCTGAGGATACTGCCGATAGTTTAGCAGAAAAAATCCATTTATTAGAGAAAGAACATTTTCCAAAGGTGATTGACAACTTGCTTTCTTAGTTTAGATTTTTCCAAACTTATAATTAACGCCAAACCTTACAGAAATTCCTTTATATTCATTCAAATTAAAAGAAGAAAAGTAAGGATTTGTAATTTCATATCCTTGTTTGTTGAGATTAAACACATCTATAAAATCAACAAACAAGGATAATTTCTTATCAAAGACCTCTGTTTTCACTCCTAAATCTATGCTATAATTTTCTTTTTGCACATAAAATAGTCTTGAAACAGGTGAAGAATAGTTAAATGAGGCATAAAGTTCAGTATTTTTAAAGAATTGTCGCCACAACTTTAAGTTAAACGAATAGGAAGTAGTAGCAGAAGAGTAGAATCCTGTTTTTGGGTAATCTATTTCATAACAATACCTATATATATTAGCAAAAAGAGAAGCAGAAAATAGGTTTCCAATCGTTAAATTTGCGGTTGCATCTAATCCATATCTAAAAGAAGTTTTCATATTGTAAGGCATAGAATAAGCAATCATATATCCATAATAATCATCAAGCGTAAAATCTGTCGCATAATCTATTTCGTTGGAGCTATGCTTGTAATAAGCACTCAAAGATAGTGTTTGTGAAGAGGAAAACCTTTTTTCCCAGCCTGCAATCAAGGAATGTGTTTGCGAAGATTTAAGATTGCGATTACCAATCGTGAAATTATCTCCTCCATACAGCTTATGAATAGTAAGATTAGTTGCAGAGGGTGTTGTCGTTCTAAGAGTGTAAGCAAAATTAAAGTCATTATTTTTATTGGCTTTATAAATAAAATAAAGAGAAGGCTCAATAGTAGATTTCATATAAGAAGTATCATCGGGCCAATAATGAGATTGATAACTAAACTCCTCATTCCTTAAATTCCAATCTAATCTCACGTTCATAGTTAAGCGATTAAAAATTTGTTTCCAATCGAAAAAACAATTCAAACCACTATTTCTATACCTATATATATAAGAGAAAGCGGAATCTTTAACATTATATATATAGTTTACCGAATCATAATAATTGTAATCAGAGTTTTTATCGCCCCAATCGTGATTTAACCTTAGCCCTAAACTTATTTTAGAAGACTCATCGTAAACAATATTATAAAAAGTATTTAAAGCAAGTGTATTTTCCGAAGACTCAAAACAATCAAGTCCATTAAAATTCCAATAAACCGAAGAAGGCACATCATAAATTCTAAGATTATTGCCACGACTCTTTGCATTAGAAAAACTTCCATCAAGTCCAATAGCAAAAATTCCTCCCTTATCATTAGTATTGTAAGAATAACAAGCTCCGAACTTAGAAACTCCACTTTTAAACTCATAAAAATCCTCTGCCCTATAAGCACTCGGAGTCCTATTTGCAAAAGAAGAATCAATCCTTGTTTGATTAGTAAAAAGATTATTTTGATTACTTAGTTGCAAACCAGAGAATGAAAACGAAAAAACATTCTTTTTATCAATCTTATAAATCAAATTCAAGTTCAATCCTCCACTATACTCCTTTGTTTCGCCATTTGTATTGACATTTTCAAAGAAAAGAGTATCCTTTGCTTGATTCAAAGCCGTTGAAACAATGTTTGAATTATCGTTTCTCTTTGTATAACTTCCCTCAAAGCCTATTTTCAAAGATAATTTGTCTTCCTTTTGAGCAAAAGACAAAGATTGAACACACAAAATCAAAGCAAAAACACAAGCAAATCTTATTCTAACAAACATATTTTCAACATTTAAAAATCAACTCTTGCAAAGGTAAAAATAATTCTTTGTTTTAGGGAAATAATTCTTTGAATTAAAAAATTATTTCTTTGTTTTATTAAATTATTTCTTTGATTTATTTTGCGATTGAAACATTATTCATATATTTGCACAAAAGAAGAAATAATTTAAACAAAAAAATAAAAAGACATGAGTAACAAACAATTGATTTTAGCGATAAATCCAGGTTCAACATCGACTAAGGTAGCAGTTTATGACGGAGAAACACAACTATTTGTTAAGAACATAAAACACTCTGCCGAAGAAATAGCAAAATATGAACGCATAGCAGACCAATATGAGTTTAGAAAAGCTCTTATTTTGGAAGAAGTAGCAGTAGCAGGCTATGACTTAAACGAATTTAAAGTAATCGTAGGACGTGGAGGTTTAGTAAAACCAATTTCTTCTGGTGTTTGGGGAGTAAACCAAGCCATGATAGAAGACTTAAAGAAAGGAGTATCAGGAGAACACGCTTGTAACTTAGGAGGACTTATAGCAAACGACATAGCAAGTGGCTTAAATAATGTACCAGCCATTATTGCAGACCCTGTTGTTGTAGATGAAATGGAGCCATTGGCAAGAATAAGCGGACATCCTCTATTCCCACGCCGTTCAATCTTCCACGCATTGAACCAAAAAGCAATCGCAAGAAAATATGCAAAAGACCACAACCAAAAATACGAAGACCTTAACCTTATAATCGTACACTTAGGAGGTGGAGTTTCTGTTGGAGTACACAAAAAAGGCTTAGTAATAGACGTAAACCAAGCCTTAGACGGAGAAGGTCCATTCTCACCAGAAAGAACAGGCTCTTTACCAGTAAATGAAGTAGTAAACGCATGTTTTAGCGGCGAATACACAAAAGAACAAATAAAGAAAATGATAGTAGGCAACGGAGGATTCGTAGCATACTTAGGAACAAATGACGCATACACTGTTGAAGTAAAAGCAAAAGAAGGAAGCGAAGAACATGCCTTTATTCAATCAGCTATGGCCTATCAAGTAGCAAAAGAAATCGGTGCTGCAGCAACTGTTTTGAATGGAAAAGTAGATGCAATCGTACTTACAGGAGGAATTGCCTACGGAAAACCTTTCGATGAAGAAGTAATAGAAAGAGTAAAATTCATTGCACCAGTAGAAATCTACGCAGGCGAAGACGAAATGGGAGCCTTAGCAATGAATGCAACTATGTTCTTGAACAAAGAAATAGAATGCAAAGAATATAAATAAGATTCAAGAAAATAATCCTTTGAATTAAAACACAAAGTGGCGGTTCTATAAATTAGAATCGCCACTATTTTTTGTATGTAAACAAAATTTCTATAAATTTAACGCCGAA
>CALEFF010000081.1 GCA_937876865.1 uncultured Bacteroidales bacterium
CCGCCGCATTCGACCACTCTGCCAACTTTCCGTTTGCAAAGGTACGTCATTTTTTTATTCTGACAAACAATTCTGAAATTTTTTCTTTGGAATTGCACGAATTTTTACTACTTTTGCAGTTTAAACTAAGGAAATAGTAAAAAATATTAAGATATGGAAAAAAAGGATTTATTGAAAGAAGTTGTAAAGCATGTAGATATTAAACAAATTGATTCTACACAAATTATTGATGCAATGCGTGATATGAGTTTCTCTTCAAGAGATACTGCTAATGCTGCTGATATTTTTCAAAGAATGATGAACGATAAGGATTGTTCTGTTATATTGACTCTTGCTGGTAGTACTTCTGCTGCTGGTTGTATGCAAGTTTATGTTGATATGGTGAAAAATAAAATGGTGGATTGTATTGTTTCAACAGGGGCTTCTATAATTGATATGGATTTCTTTGAAGCATTAGGTTTCAAACATTATAAGGGAACTCCTTTTATTGATGATAAGTATTTGAGAAGTAATTATGTTGATAGAATTTATGATACTTATATTGATGAGGAAGAACTTCAAAATTGCGATGCTACTATTAGGGCAATAGCTGATTCATTGGAGCCTCGTCCTTATTCTTCAAGAGAGTTTATTTGGGAAATAGGAAAGTGGTTGGCAGCAGGTAATGCAAAGAAAAAAGATAGTTTAATTCAAACTTGTTATGAAAACAATGTGCCAATCTTTGTTCCTGCTTTCTCTGACTGCTCTGCTGGTTTTGGATTGGTGATGCACCAAGTTGCAAATCCTGAAAAACATGTTTCAATCGATAGCGTAAAAGACTTTTTGGAACTTACTCAAATCAAAATCAAGGCTGGTACAACAGGTTTGTTTATGGTAGGTGGTGGTGTTCCTAAAAACTTTGCACAAGATACTGTTGTGTGTGCAGAGGTGTTAGGAAAAGATGTTGATATGCACAAATATGCTGTTCAAATCACTGTTGCTGATGTAAGAGATGGTGCTTGCTCTTCTTCTACTTTGAAAGAGGCTTGCTCATGGGGTAAGGTAGATACTACTTTTGAACAAATGGTTTATGCTGAGGCTACAACTATTGTTCCTTTGATTGCTTCGTATGTTTATCACAAGGGTGATTGGCAAAAAAGAGAAGCAAAGAATTATGCTAAAATGTTTTAATTGATAAAAATACTTTAACGCAATATGGAAAAAAGCAAATTAGGCTTAGATTTTAATAAAGTAGCACACGCAAAAGAACTTGCAAAGGTTATTTCTGACCAAGTGCAAGATTTTGTTAATGGTTATTCAACCGTTGCTTGCGAAAGAACACTTTGTCGTTTGATGGGTGTTGATGGAATTGATGAAAGCGGTGTACCTTTACCAAATGTGTTGGTAGATTCTCTTAAAGAAAAAGGAATGCTTGCAAATGGTGTTTTGCCTGTATTGGGAAATGCTGTTATGCAAACAGGAAAGACTCCAAATGAAATAGCAGAATTGGTTGGAAAAGGAGAGTTAGATTTAGCAACTCTTGCTCAAGGTGATATGGAAAAAGCAAAAGAGGCTTTACAACCATTCATCAATCAATCAATGGAAAGAATTAAAGCAAATAGAAAACGTAGAGAAAACTATATTGAAACAATAGGAGAGGGTAAAAAGCCATATCTTTATATTATTGTTGCAACAGGAAACATTTATGAAGACGTTATTCAAGCACAAGCAGGTGCAAGACAAGGAGCAGATATAATTGCGGTGATTCGTACAACAGGACAATCGCTTTTAGACTATGTTCCATATGGTGCAACAACAGAAGGATTTGGTGGAACCTTTGCTACACAAGAAAACTTCCGTATAATGCGTAAAGCATTGGACGAAGTAGGAGAAGAAGTTGGTCGTTATATCCGTTTATGTAACTATTGCTCAGGATTATGTATGCCAGAAATTGCAGTAATGGGAGCATTAGAAGGATTAGATGTGATGTTGAATGATGCTCTTTATGGAATTCTTTTCCGTGACATCAATATGCAAAGAACATTGATTGACCAATATTTTTCAAGAGTAATAAACGGATTTGCAGGCGTTATCATCAACACAGGAGAAGATAATTACTTAACAACAGCCGATGCATTTGAACAAGCACACACAGTATTGGCTTCTGATTTGATTAACGAACAATTAGCTTTTGCAGCAGGATTGCCAGAAGAACAAATGGGACTTGGTCATGCTTTTGAAATGACTCCTGATTTAGAAAACGGATTCCTTTACGAGCTTGCACAAGCACAAATGATTCGTGAAATCTTCCCTAAGGCTCCATTAAAATATATGCCACCTACAAAGTTTATGACAGGAAATATATTCCGTGGACATATTCAAGATGCATTATTTAATGAAATCGCTATTTGGACAGGACAAGGTCTTCAATTATTAGGAATGATGACAGAAGCAATTCACACACCATTTATGTCTGACCGTTATTTGTCTATAGAAAACGCACAATACATTTTTAAAAATATGAAAAACCTTGGAGATGACGTAGAATTCAAAGAAAACGGAATCATACAAACAAGAGCGAAAAAAGTATTGGACGATGCAATAGAATTATTAGAAAAAATGACAAAAGAAGGATTGTTCTCAGCCCTTGAAAAAGGAATATTTGCCGATATAAAACGTCCATTTGATGGAGGAAAAGGATTAGCAGGCGTATTTGAAAAAGGAGAGAATTACTACAATCCATTTATTGACTTAATGAAAGGAAAAGGAGGACAAGAATAATGAGCGGCGGATTATATTCAATGGAAGCCAAGAACTTTGATACAGAACTTGACTTAACCAAAGTAAAACCTTACGGAGATACAATGAACGATGGTAAAACCCAATTAAGTTTTACCCTTCCAGTACCTTGTGGAGACGAAGCAATAGAAGCAGCAAAACAACTTATGAAAAAGATGGGCTTTGAAAACCCACAAGTTGTATATTACAAAGAATTAACAAAAGGCTTCACCTTCTTTAATTGCTATGGAAGTACAGTGCATACAGTAGATTATTCAACAATCTATGTACCAAAAGTAGAATCTAACGTAATGGATATGCACGAAACAGACGAATTTATTAAAGAAAGAATTGGAAGAAAAGTCGTAGTAGTAGGAGCAAGCACAGGAACAGATGCACACACCGTAGGAATCGATGCCATAATGAATATGAAAGGATATGCAGGACATTATGGATTAGAACGTTACGAAATGATAGAGGCTTTAAATATGGGAGCACAAGTAACAAACGAAGACTTCATAGCAAAAGCCTTAGAAATGAATGCCGATGCACTTTTAGTATCGCAAACAGTTACACAAAAAGACGTACACATTCAAAACCTTACCGAATTAGTAGAAATGTTAGAAGCAGAAGGATTGAGAGATAAAATGATACTATGTTGCGGAGGAGCAAGAATCTCTCACGAACTTGCAAAAGAACTTGGATACGATGCAGGATTTGGAATGAATACCTACGCCGATGATGTAGCATCATACGTAGTAGCAGAACTTGCAAGAAGAATGGGTAAGTAAAACAAGCAAAAAAATAACAAAATATGGATAAGAATCAAGTAAGAGAAGTTATAGCGAAAAGAGCAGCCTTAGAACTTCAAGATGGATTCGTAGTAAACTTAGGAATAGGAATACCAACCCTAATCCCTAATTACTTAAAACCAGGAGTAAAAGTATTACTTCAAAGCGAAAACGGATTGATAGGAATGGATTCAGACGCAAAACCAGGCGAAGAAGATCCAGAACTAATCAATGCAGGTGGAGGTTTCATCACAATGATAGACGGAGCAGCAACCTTTGACTCAGCAACCTCATTTGGTTTAATAAGAGGAGGCCACGTAGATGCTTCAATCCTTGGAGCAATGCAAGTAGATGAAAACGGCGACCTTGCAAACTGGATGATACCAGGCAAAAAAATACCAGGAATGGGAGGAGCAATGGATCTTTTAGTAGGAGCGAAGAAAGTAATACTTGCAATGGAACACACAGCAAAAGGAAATCCAAAAATCCTAAAAAAATGTACATTGCCATTAACAGCAAAAGGACAAGTAAATATGATAATCACTGAAATGGGCGTAATGGAAATCACACCAAAAGGCATAGTATTGACAGAAATTCACCCAGAATTCACAGTAGAACAAGTTCAAGCCGCAACAGAAGCAGAACTAATCATATCAGAAAACCTAATACCAATGCAACAATAAAAGCATTAAGCATATAAAAACCAAAAAGGGAACTAAATCACGTTTAGTTCCCTTTATTATTTTTGTATTCTATAAATATTTCATTTTTTAATTATACCGATTTCGGTACAATTAAAAATGCTGCCGGAAGTAATAATTTTGTATTATCAGTAAAAACTTGGATAGAAAAAACCAATGCAATAGGTATAGTAGCAAAAGCAGGAAGATATGGAGGTACATACGCACATAAAGATATTGCTTATCATTTCGGTATGTGGATTAGTCCTCGTTTTCAATTATTGCCAGCAATGAAATATGGATTAGTCGCATAAAAAGATGATAAATATTTTGTTAAACTGAATTTAAAATGTAAATTTGCAAGCATAAAACAAATTAAATTAGTAATTAAACCTGTCTAAAAACGGGGAGTAGTATATTATCTATTAAAAATGATGTGTAATATGAACTGTAAAAAATGGTTGATAGTATCTTTTGTCTGTATAATATTATTATCGGCAACACTTATATGGAAAGTTGCATTTGATAAACCAGATGTTGCAAAAATTTCACATCGTATTATAGGAAATGAGATGCTTGATAAAATAGAGTATGATAGTATTCTAATAAAATATGATACGATTTATATACATAAAGATGGTAATATAATAAAAAACTATTCTCTTTTTGATACAATAAAGTAATAAGCCAATATAATGAACCAAGAAGGGAACTAAATCACGTTTAGTTCCCTTCTTATTTCTTTTAAAACAACACCAATATAAAATCTAAAAAAACATTAAGAATTTTATGCTCGTTGTCATTGAAACAATGTTTTATTTCTTAAAATATTTTTCTTATATCCATAGAAAAGAAATCTTCAACGCTTATGCCTCCATCGCCAATGATGAAAGCGTTTTTAGGATTAAACATTTCCTTAAATTTATCTAATCCGTTTGTTCTTTTCTCTGCATTGCTTTTTACTTCAATTGCCACAAGTGAATCTTTCTTTTGTAGAATGAAATCTACTTCATCATTTCTTTCTCTCCAATAATATACCTCAAATCTATGAATAAAGCCTTGGTTTACAAGATAGGATCCTATGGCAGATTCAAATATATGCCCCCATTCTTTCGGATTTACAACTGCTTGTTCAAAACTTAAAGGGCTATACACTGTTTTTAAAGCATTATTAAATACTTGAAATTTTGGAATACTTGCTTTGCGTCTTGACATATCAACGCTATATTTTTGTAAACCACACAATAATCCACTTTCATTTAATAAATTGATATAGCCTGCCAAAGTAGAAGTGTTACCTGCGTCTTGTAATGAACCTAATAACTTATTTAAAGATAAAATATTGCCTGAATAAGCACTTCCAAGTTCAAATGTTTGTTTGAGTAAAGCTGGTTTGCTAATAGGAGTATCCATAAGAATATCTTTATTTATTGTAGCATCAATAATGGAGGATTGAATATATTGCTCAAAACGTTCACTATCTTTAATTAAAGATGCAGCACCGGGATAACCACCATAAAAAATATATTCTTGCAAAGAAAAACCAAAACATTCTTTCATTTCTTTGTAAGTCCAATGGCTCATACGTATTTCTTCAAATCTGCCAGCCAAAGATTCCGATAATCCTTTTTCTAATAATACACGACTGCTTCCGAGAAGTAAAACCTTAATATTTCTATCATAGAAAGTATCTTCGTCCCATTCTTTTTTTATTACCTCGCTCCAATTAGCAATCTTTTGAATTTCATCAATAACAATGATAATACATTCCAAGTTATTGCTTTCTTGTAAACTACGAGTAGCAGCCCAACAATTAGAAATCCAAGAACTATTGCTTGCAGGGGTGTTATCTGCTGAGAAAAATTGAAAAGGGATTTTTATATCTTTCAATACTTGCTTTACAACTGTGGATTTACCGATTTGTCTTGCACCCATTACCACTTGAATAAACTTTCTGTCTTCTTCAAGTCGTGATTTAATTATTTGATATTCACTTCTTTTGTACATTTCTTTACATTTTACGCAGTCCATTGCGTATTTTTACGCAGTGCAAATATAAGAAAAATAAATAAACCTACAAATTCTCTTTATCGTCCGCCCATAAGGAAGATAGTGGTTTTGGGGATAAGGCGTTTTAATATATAGAAAATTCCTAAGCCGATAAGGATTGTGATTATTGCCCATAGGAAATAAAGTACAGTCATTCGTAAATCAGAGGTTGGGGGAATGATTGCAAATAATATATTCTTATATAATGGTAAAAGAATAGCGTGATGTAGATAGAGAAAGAAACTGCCTATGGTTAGAAACTTGTTTTCTTTCCATTTGCCGTTTGCTATGAATTTTGCAACCAAACTAACTACAAATCCCATACCAATTACTACGCTAAGTCGTCTTAAATAAATCCAAAAAGCATAGTCTTTTGCACAAAAGGTTGCTACTACAAATAAAAGATAAATCAAACCTAAAACAAGCGTATGAGATTTGACTAAATCGGTAAAGCATTTCTTGTTAATAGAGAAGAATGCTCCTAAACAGAAGAAGAAAAACGCCTCTGTTTTCCAACAAATATTAGAGTTAATCAACCACAAAACTCCTAAAATCAAAGGAAAGAAAATCTTTAATCTTTTTGTTAGCCAATAAATGATAGGAGTAAAGAGAATAACCCACATTAAATCGCCAATAAACCAAAGTGGATAATTAGAAGGGTGATGAAAACAATTTCCTCCAAAGACTCTTAACCAATCTTTCCAACCAAAACCCTCTCCGATAACAAAATCCCCACTTACAATATTAAAGGCTACAATAAACAACGTATTCCATATTAAATAAGGAATAAGTAATGTCTTAACTCTTTTCTTCAATTTGTCTAAATAAATACGAAAAGAAAATTCCTCTGTTTTGAAAAAGAAAAGAAATCCCGAACAAACAAAGAATAATGGAACGGCAATGCGAGCAATTACATTAGAAATTATGAATTTTGTGTTTTCATAACAAACAAACTCCTCATTTGCATTAGAGAGTTGAGTGTGAATTAAAATTACACCAACAATCAATGGAAATCTTAAAAAAGAAATCACCTTTGATTGTAGGGCTTGATTAGAGAGTTGTTGCATAGTTTAAAAATTTAAGTTTGCAAGTATAAGAAAAAAAAGAAAATAAATGAAAGCATTTTTAAAATTTTTCTTTGCTTTTTTTTCTTTTTTCTTTGTTTTTTTATTTTTTTTCTTTGAAAAAATTTCAACAAATACGAAAAAAAACACGTATATTTGCAAACTTAAAGAATTTAATTATTTTATTAACAATCCAAATATTTAGTTTAATATGAAAAAAGGATGTAGATACGGAACTCACCGTGTAATTGAACCAAAAGGAGTATTGCCTCAACCAGCAAACAAAGTAGATAACAATATGGATGAAATCTATGATAATGAAATCCTTATTGATGTACAAACTCTAAACATTGACTCTGCTTCTTTTACTCAAATAGAAGAACAAGCAAAAGGCGATAAAGAAGAAATTGCAAAGATAATGATGTCAATTGTTGAAAAACAAGGAAAACATCGTAATCCTGTAACAGGTTCAGGTGGTATGTTACTTGGAACTGTTGAGAAAATAGGTGATGCATTAGTTGGAAAAACTGATTTAAAGGTTGGTGATAAAATAGCAACTTTGGTTTCTTTATCACTTACTCCATTAAGAATAGATAAAATAAAAGATATTCGTCCTGATATCGACCAAGTAGATATAGATGGTAAAGCAATTCTTTTTGAAAGTGGTATTTATGCAAAAATACCTTCTGACCTTCCAGAAAATCTTGCTTTATCAGCACTTGACGTTGCAGGAGCACCAGCACAAACTGCAAAACTTGTTAAACCAGGTGATACAGTTGTTATCATTGGAGCAGGTGGAAAATCAGGAATGCTTTGTTGCTATGAAGCAAAAAAACGTGCAGGCGTAACAGGTAAAGTAATTGGAATATGCCACAGCGAACGTTCTACAAAGAGAATGATGGATTTAGGATTCTGTGATGAAGTATTCTCAGCAGATGCTACACAACCTGTTCCTGTAATGAAGAAAATAGAAGAACTTACAAACGGTCAAATGGCAGATGTTTGTATCAACAACGTAAATATCCCTGATACAGAAATGACATCTATTCTTGTAACAAAGAATACAGGAGTTGTTTACTTCTTCTCAATGGCTACTTCATTCACAAAAGCAGCCTTAGGAGCAGAAGGAGTTGGTTCAGACGTAACAATGATAGTTGGAAACGGCTATACAAAAGGACACGCTGAAATCACTCTTCAAGAATTGAGAGAATGTGAAGCATTAAGAAAAATATTCACAGAACTTTACGCATAATTTTAAAATTATACGCAAATGCAAGTAAATAGACGTAAAGAGTTATTTCCAAACGTATCGGACGAACAATGGTTCGATTGGAAATGGCAAGTAAAAAATCGTATAGAAACATTAGAGGATTTAAAAAAATATATTTCTCTAACCAAAGAAGAAGAGGAAGGTGTAGCTAATGCGTTAAAGACACTTCGTATGGCAATCACTCCATACTATTTATCTTTGATTGATGTAAACAATCCAAACGACCCTGTACGCCGTCAGGCAATTCCAACAGGAGCAGAGTTACATCAAGCAGACGCAGACTTGCTTGACCCTCTTCATGAGGACGAAGATTCTCCTGCACCGGGACTTACTCACCGTTATCCGGACAGAGTTTTGTTCCTTATCACAGATATGTGTTCAATGTATTGCCGTCACTGTACTCGTAGAAGATTTGCTGGTCAAAACGACTGCGAATCAACACAAGACAGAATAGATAAATGTATTGAATACATAGCAAAAACTCCACAAGTAAGAGACGTGCTTCTTTCAGGAGGAGATGCCTTGATGGTAAACGACAAGATGTTAGAATCAATCATTCAACGTCTAAGAGCAATCCCACACGTAGAAATCATACGTATAGGTTCTCGTACACCGGTTGTTTGTCCAATGAGAATTACTGACGATTTGGTAAATATGTTGAAGAAGTATCATCCAATTTGGTTGAACACTCACTTCAATCACCCTAATGAATGTACACCAGAAGCAAAAGCAGCTTGTGAACGCTTAGCAAATGCAGGTATTCCATTAGGAAACCAATCAGTTCTTTTAAGAGGAGTAAATGATGATGTAAGAGTATTTAAAAAACTTGTACACGAACTTGTTAAAATGAGAGTAAGACCTTACTACATCTATCAATGCGACCTTTCAATGGGCTTGGAACACTTCCGTACACCTGTTTCTAAGGGAATAGAAATAATAGAAAACTTACGTGGACATACATCTGGTTATGCAGTACCTACATTTGTGGTAGATGCACCAGGTGGTGGAGGAAAAACACCAGTAATGCCACAATACGTAATCTCACAATCTCCAAACAGAGTAGTGTTAAGAAACTTTGAAGGAGTGATAACAACATACACAGAACCTGCAAACTATGTGCCAGGAGAATGTGATGTAGATTTCTTAAAAGGAAACGAAATAAAGAATGATGGAGTTGCTTCTTTATTACAAGGAGAAAAACTATCATTAGAACCTTCACACCTTGCAAGACACGAGAGAGTGAAAAAGAACTAAATAAATTCACCAAAGGAATGCCTTTTATAGAAGATATTCTAAAATACAAAAGCATTTCCTTTGTGGGAATGGAAAAGAATGCGGGGAAGACTCAAACACTAAACTATGTGTTGAGTCGTCTCCGCACTTTTTCTAAAACCATAGCCCTTACCTCAATAGGAGTAGATGGAGAAACCCTTGACATAGTAACCAACACCTCCAAACCAGAAATAGAAATCTATCCCAATACTACCTTTATCACCTCACAAGCCCTTTATCCACAACGAGAAATAGTAAGTGCGATAGAAGAAGTGAACAATCAAACCACAGCACTTGGCAGACTAATCCAAGCCAGAGCCATAACACAAGGAAAAATTCTACTTGCAGGTCCAAGCGACACCATAAGTCTAAAAAAACTCATTGAAAAATTAGAAAAAAACATAGATTTAATTCTCATAGACGGTGCTTTATCGAGAAAAACCTTTGGATCTCCAAGCATAACCCAAGCAATGATACTCTCAACAGGAGCCTCACTTTCAGCCTCCTTAAACGTAGTGGTGAAAAAAACTAAATTTATCTACCAAATGACACAACTCCCACAATATGAAGGCAAATTCTCAGAACAATTACAACAAATAGAAAATGGAATATACGCAATCACAGACGAAGGAATCAAAGATTTACAAATTCCTTCCTTGATGATGATAGACAAATATAAAGACAAAATCTTTGCTTGTGGCAAAAAACTCTTTGTAGCAGGAGCATTGAACGATAAATTCATACAATTCCTTAAAATACAAAAGAAACCACAAGAGATAGAAATCATAATAAAAGACTTTACTAAGATATTCTCAAACGAAGACAATACATTACAATACCTATCAAAAGGCGGAAAAATCAAAGTCCTTGACAAAGCCAATCTAATAGCCATAACTGCCAACCCAATCTCTCCAACAGGCTATCATTTCAACAATGAAGAAATGTTAGACGCCCTTAGAAAAGAAATACCAATCAATATATATAACGTAAAACAACTATAAAGATGACATTCCAACAAGCCATAAATCAAAACCCAAGCCTAAGAACCCTATATAGCCAAATGGAAATACAAACTCCAATGGCAAGAAACCTTCTATTACACACTCCATTTAGCCAAAGCCAACAATGGATAGAACAACAATGGAAGCAAATAACAGAATGTCAAAACTACCTCTCAAACCTATCTCTCCAAACCTCACAACGTTTCTTTATGCACCTTTCCACAATACACGACATAAGCGGAAGCCTCAAACTCTTACAACAAGACCAAATCCTTGACGACATATCCCTATTTGAAATAAAAGCTTTTGCATTAAACATAAAAAAACTAAAAAAAGACTTTAACTCCCCATATTTTCAATTGCCAGACTTGCAAGAAACAATCAACATACTCGACCCAGAGAAAACCGAAACAATGCAATTCTACATCTACTCAGCATATAGCGAAGAACTATCCCAAGCCCGCAAACAATGGCAAAAAGCCAAAGAAGAATCCAACGAACAAAAAGCTCACTCACTCTATATAAAAACCCTTGAAATAGAAAATCAAATTCGTCAAATCCTAAGTCAAAAACTCTATCCTCACATACCCTCACTACTAAAAGCCATAGACATTGTAGCACAAATAGATCTATCCTTTTCAAAAGCCAAATTAAGCACTCAACACAACCTAAACAAAGTCCAAATCACCGACAAAAAGCAAATAAAATACAAAAAAATCTTCCACCCCATAGTAAAACAACTATTAGAAGAAAAAAATCAACCCTACCAAAGCATAGACATAGAAATAGGAGAGGAGAACTATTTGATAACAGGAGCAAATATGGCCGGCAAGACACTAATTCTTAAAACCCTTGCACTAAACCAACAACTATTACAATACGGCTTTTTCGTAGCATGCCAAGAAGGCGAAGTATGCCTTGTAGAAAAAGTACTAACAAGCATAGGCGATGGACAAAACGAAAACGAAGGCCTATCCTCCTTTGCCTATGAAGTAAAAACCCTTCACAACATAATACAAGAAATAAAAACCAATGCAACTCATCTTGTACTTGTAGATGAACTTGCACGCACCACTAATCCAATAGAAGGCAAGAAATTAGTAGAAGGCTTTTTAAAAGTATGCAACAAAAGAGGCAGTTTTGTAGTAGTAACCACTCACTATTCCAATATAGAAGCCCCAAGCAAAAGAATTCGAGTAAAAGGATTTAATCACAAAGACCTACAACCACCAATCAAGATAGAAGAAATCTCCCAACACATTGACTACTCCCTTGTAGAAGACAACAGCAATCAAGCCCCAACCGAAGCGATAAACCTATGCAGACTCCTTGGCATAGACCAAGAATGGATAGGAGAGGAATAAGAGAGGTTATTTATTTACAATCCAAAAACCGTTTTTTGTGCTACCTTGACGAGATAACACACCCTTTGATTTAAGAGAAGCAAACAAACGTTCTGCTTGACGTTGAGAGATTGATAATAATAATGTCACCTGCTTGATTGTTAATCTATTATTTTCAATGATAATTTCTAAAACTTGTTGTTCACTTTCTGTTAAATCATAATTTCTACCGACATTTCTACCGACATTTCTACCGACATTAACATCAATTTCATTACCTTGATGAGTTTTAAGAGTTGTTAAAATCTCTCCAAGCATAAATTCAATAAAAGGACTACATTCTCCCTTACAAGTACTTTGAGAGATTGCATCGTAATAAGCCTGCTGATTACTATACACCATATTCTCCACAGGAAGATGTTCAAACAAAGGATGTAATTTACCAAGAATAAGCGATTGCCATAAACGTCCCATTCTACCATTTCCATCACTAAAAGGATGAATAAATTCAAATTCATAATGGAAAACACAAGAACGAATAAGTAAATGATCATTAGAAGAAGCAAGCCATTGCATTAAATCTTCAATCAATCCTTGTACACGATTAGCAGGAGGAGCCATGTGTACTAAACCCTTTTCAGAGAAAACACCTACACCACCTTGACGAAAGCGTCCTGCATCATCACTCAAAGCAAACATCATAGTGCCATGGGCTTTTAAAAGATCGGTTATGCTAAACGGATTTAATGAACTATATAATTCGTATGTTTTTATAGCGTTTTTAACCTCTTGAATCTCACGTAAAGGAGCAATAACATTTTTACCATTGATGATATCTTGCACTTGATTTTCGCTCAAATTATTACCCTCAATAGCAAGAGAAGAATGAATAGTACGAATACGATTAGCCTTACGAAGTTTAAGACCTTCGTTTTCTAAGCGAATAGCATATCGTTCAATCTGTGCTGATATTTCAGCAATCAAATTTATGGTTCGAGATGATATTTCAAAAGGCGGTATGTACATTATTTACTCTTATTTTCTTGCAAATATACAAAAACTTATCGTAATTTCTCTGTTGATAAGAGGAATTAAAAGGAAACCAATAAAAAAGACTATTTGTTTCTTCTTAAAAGATTTATTTCGGTTAATCATAATTTACCGACACTTGCCCATTCATCAGTAAAGGCAATAACTCATCACGTTGTTTAGTAAGATTCGCTATTTGTTTTGTAAGTTCTCCTTGCTGTTTGTTTGCTCTAACTAAAAGTTTTCTAATTTTATCAAGCAACAGTTGGGGTGGAATTACAATAGGAATCTTATTTATGTGTTCTGGGTACACATGTGGTTGAGCTGCACCGATTTGCTGAGTAAATAGTAACTCTTGAAAATGGCGTATCCAATAATAGCAATAAAGCGTTTCGACAACATCTTTACATTGTATTGTTGAGCAGTCAGAAGCATAAATAGGCTCTCTCCAAAAATTGATAAAACCAGCATTCGCACCCGAAGCACTAACTGTAATCACATATGCAGAACGATTAGGCTCATTATGCATGAATGAATAATCTGTCGCAGCGGCTACTACTTTAATGTTCCCTTCAACCGTTTGTGCTTTTGTAATGGTTGAACCTCGTTTGATATCGGCAAATGTGCCTATTGTTTCAACTTCCCAACCTTCCGGAATTTCTCTTTTTAACTTTTCATTCCACACCATCTTACCGCCACTTGACTTATAAGGCTTACCTTCTTCATTAGGGAAATCAAACTGCACAAACCAATAATCATATAATTGCTTTGCCATTGCCTCTAAATTATCATTTATCTTACGATTAAGAGCAATCTTTTTTTCAAGAGTTTGGTAAAAATCACATATTGATAAGTAATTATTCGGACAATATATTTCAAATTCCTTGAGATAACCAACAGTTATGTTATTAATACTTGTACCTCTTGCTTGCGCCTTTATGTATTTTGCAAAATACCAACTATTCAATGCTATGGAAATTAACATTGAATACCGTTCTTCTTTTGGTCTGATTATACGAAGGAACGCACCAATTTGTGTGTTTTTCATATCATCAAAGCAGGTTGCAGCCTTTCCTAATACTTCCACACTACCTGTTGACGCGACCAAAATAGTATCCCCTATTTTAACTTGATTTTCTTCATTTATATAGTACAAAGGGAGGAATACATCATCATCTTTAATAATAATTCGTTGTGATTGTATATTTCCGCCTCTCAATATTCTTACCCCCTCGTTGCATATATCAGAAGGTTGGAATGCAACACCACTAATAATGTCTGCAATATCCCCTAATTTATATTTCTTCAATTCCATTATTTCGTTGCCTTCTTTATATAATTGTCAATCAATGCTAAATTATTTTCTAACTCTTTACGTTTAGCTAATAATTGATTTAGATATTCTTTTCGTTTTTCATATTCTTCTTGTTCTTGAATATGGTAAATTCGTGCACCATTGCTAAATGGTGAGATAGCAGTTTCTACTCTACTTTCTGCATCTTCAATTTGCTTATCCAAATCTGAAAGTTGTTGTTGATATTTTCGTTGAGCCCCAAATATATCTAAATTATGAACAGCAACAAATACATCAAGCAAATTATGGATTGCATCAATTTGCTTTTGTGCATCCTTTGATGAACTGCGTGCAATACACAAAGCAACTATTATTGCAATCACACTAATTATTGGGCTTAACAAAGTCGCCCATTGAGTTATATAATCCATCATAATTCCCTCTTATAAATCTTCATACAGTTCTTTATCCTCCTCAAGAAGATATTCGTATTTTGTACCCTTTAGGCTCTCTCTATCGTAGTGCTTGCGATATTCCAAAATATAAAAAGCCACAGTTTCTGGATATGTATAAAAATAGGCACGACACACTTTCTTGAAGAGCAACAGCATCTGTTCGTTTTCTACAAAATCAAACATCAATGTGAGCAGATGCTCAACTTCATCCTCTTTTGCTTTTCTGTTGCATATGTCATCGACTAGTGGTCGGTATGCTTCTACCGCACGATCTTGAAGTTCTGACAAGGCCTTTGCCATTTCCAGAAATCCATTCTTAAAGTCTTCCTCATTTTGTCCCCTTAAATTATTGTCTATCATCAGACTCTCTTTCATTAAGTTTTGATTCAATTTCTTCAATTGTAGGTATTGTACCCTCTACCTTTTCCGGATAGAGTTTTGATAATTCATATTCTGATATGCCTAATGGTAAATTGCTACCTTCCAGTGCATATTGAGCAAGCAAAGAATCTTTTTGGCGGCAGATAAGTAGGCCTATAGTAGGGTTGTCTCTACCTTCTTTTCTTAGAATATGATTACATGCCACAACATAGCCACTAAGTTGCCCTAAATCTTGAAAATCAAATTCGCCAATTTTCACCTCAATAACCACATAACACGATAATTTCAAGTTGTAGAAAAGCAAGTCAATAAATTTTTCCTTTTCGCCTATTTGTAGTTTAAACTCTTTACCTACGTATGCAAATCCGGTACCTAATTCCAATAGAAATTGTGATATATTACCTAATAACGCATCTTTTAGTTTGCCTTCGTTATATTTTCCTGTTATCCCTGTAAAAGCAAAACTATAAGGGTCTTTTGTAAGTTCTTGGGCAAGTTCACTTGTTTCATTAGGTAGTGTGCGTGTAAAGTTTGTCAATGCTTTACCTTCTCGTTCATAGAGGTTGGTATCCATTTGAATAAGCATTACTTCACGGCTCCAACCTTCTTCCATAGTCTTTCGTACATAGTAAAAAGCCTTTGCAGGTTCTTCACTAAACTTATCCATTACGTAACGATGATGCCCCCAAGGGATGGAAAATAAGATTTCATTCAATTGTGCCACAGTTTGTGGCACTTTTCCATCTTCTAATTGTGCTACGCTTTGTGGCAAAATTGCAAAGTATTGACGATAAAGTAAATAAAACTTCTTGCAATAATAGATATTACGAACAGATAACCCTTTTGCATTAGGATTCTTATGTTGTAAATCAATAGATAGATTTTTGATGACGCTCTGTCCCCAGCGTTCTTCAACATGCATTTCCTCTATGTCACGACCGAGTTCCCAATAATATCTTAGCAATTCTCGATTAACTTTGACAGAAGCCCTAATTTGACTTTGGCGATATCGTACACTAAGGTCTTCTACCCATTGTGCGTAATCTTTATCTATAATAGTCAGATTTCTACTCATTATCCCTTGTTTATATTGTTAAACTTTAAGCTTTCCAATTGCTTCATTATCTCTTGCTCCAAACGATGACTTTCCTCAAATTGTTGCGTAAGAGTATTCTTATAATTCTCCATACGCTTATTAAATTCCTCCTCTGTTATATCTACGTACTCTATCTTAATATCAAAGTATTGACCAGCCGAAAGAGAACAACCCTTTTCTTTAATCTGCTCATAACTCACAACAACCGAAAAATCATCAACCACTTTTTTATTTAAGAAAGCATTTATAATCTTTTCTATTTCCTCTTCTCTTAAACGAACTTTTTTAAGTCCATTAGCATCTTTATATTCTTCTCCCAATTTGCTTGCATCAACCAAAATAACATTCTCACACGAAGCTGATTTATCAAAGAAAAGTACACTTACATTTGTACCTGTATTAGCAAAAACATTACTTGGCATAGAAACACAACCATAGACTATTTTATCATTAACTATTTTCTCTAAAATCTTTTTTTCTATGCCACTTTTTGAAGTAATAAAACCAGTTGGAACAACAATAGCCCCTTTACCTGTTTTCTTTAAAGAATTGATAACATGTTGAATAAAACAAGTGTATATAGCCATTGAATCCTTTTTCTTTGCGGGAACATTTGGTACACCAGCCCAAAAACGAGCAGACTTTGAAGCAATATCCTCTCTCGTGTCTGAGAAATCCATTTTGAAAGGAGGGTTGCTGACAACAAAATCAAATTGTTTCAAATTTACTCCATCTTCACTCTTATGAAAAGGACTCACCAAAGTATCTCCTTGAATAGCATTAGGAAGAGAAGAAACAAGATCATTCAACAAAAGATTTAGTTTAAGCATCTTATTAGAACGTTGTGAAATATCTTGTGAAAAAATACTACACTTTTCTATTCCTATTTGATGACTTAAAGCCATTAACAAAGTACCCGTACCGGCAGAAGGATCATAACATGTTATACTATGCAAATCTTCGGTGTTATCTCCTACAAGCAAACGAGCCATAATAGTAGCAATAGCATGAGGGGTATAATATTCGGCATACTTTCCACCACCGGCAGTATTATAGTCTTTAATTAAATATTCAAAGATAAAAGAAAAGAAATCATATTTTTCTTCAAACACCTCTTCAAAAGAGAAGTTTACGAGTTTATCAACCAATGCTTTTGCAAAAGGTGCACGTTGAGAATCATCAGTAACAAAATTAGTAAGTTTTTCAAATAAAAGAATCTTTGTGTGAGCAGATGTTTGTGTAGAAAATATATCAGCATTCTTTTCTGCAATATCCATCATGGTGTTATCAAAAATCAAATCAAAATCTCCCTTATTTTGTTGATTCCAAAGATTTGAAATCAGATGATGAGGTTCTAATTTTGGCACATTCGCTCCTAAGGCTCTAAACAAAAGCTTACGTTCCTCGTCTGATAATTCACTATATTCCAACTCCCATTTCGGAGCATTTTTAATCCTTTGGGCAAGTTTATGTTTTGCCCTTTTTACTTCATAGCCAAATTTATCATTAAGAAATTTATATAAAAATACTTGCGTGATAACCTTATATTCATTACCATCATTTCCTAACCCTTTTGAGGTGCAAATTGCCTTTAAATTATCTATTAACTTTATTGTTTTTTCCTTTATTTTATTCATAGTTTTTATGCTTCTGTATAATTTGTGTTGTATTGACTCATATATTGTCTTGAAATTCTTGTTTGAATAAAATCATAATCCTCAACCTCTAAATCAATATCCTTGTAGTTGTCGTACATATAATTATTTATTATAGAAAATATAGAATCGTTAAAATACGCCTCATTATTTAAAACATTATTATTGTCATATATCATTAAATCTATTTTATCCTTAAAGCCATTTAGAATAAGCATTATTTCATCATCATAGCAAGATAAAATCACTTTTTTGTTTTCTTTTTGGCGTCTTTCGTTTTCTTCTCTTATACGCTTATGTAAACGAGTGAATTTCATGTCTCCATTATATTTTCTCAATAAAACATTATTACGCTTTTGCAAATTTTTCAAACGCTCCATTACCTCATCTAAATACTTTGTTCTTTGGTAAAACTCATCAATACTATGTAGTGAAAAACCATATTCTTTGAAACGCAACATAAACGCCTCCCTTAACGAAATATATTCTGGGTCTTCATGATCAATGTTTTGAGTAAAACCACTTATTACACCTTGCCATTTATCCTTTAATTCCTCTTTGTTTCCGGAAATTATTTTCATTTCTTCCGAGCTAATCTTTGAGAACTTAAATTCAATATCCTTCATTGCCTCGTTAATGGCAATAGTTGTTTCTTGGCTTGTAGAAAATAATTCTTTTTGATTTATAATATTTATTCTATGTTGTATCTCGGATAGTAATAGAGGTAGTTTTTTGATTTCTAATTTTGCAAATTTCTCTTTTAAATCCTCATCTCCAAAAGTACGAACAAGGTTTGCCATATCTTTTGCAGAAGTCAAGGCGTGTTTTAATTCAAGCAACGTTAATTTATCCTCTTGGGTTGAAATCTCGCTTGAAAATTCTTCTATATTATCATAAGTGTAATTGAATAATATTTGACGAATTTGTTTCATCTTAGAAACAATCTCCTCTTTGTCTTCTATTACTTGTGAAAAAGTGTTTATGTTAGTAGCCTCTTGTGTTTGCTCTATTTCGTTAAATCTATTTAACTCCTCTAAATAGGCTTGATTTGTTTCATCGAAATCACGTTTTATGTCTGCAAAATCAATTACATAACCATAACGCATACTTTTATAAGGTCTATTAACACGTGTAATGGCTTGTAATAGGTTATGGTCTTTTAATTTTCTACCAAAGTATAAGCGTTTTAAACGAGGAGCATCAAAACCCGTAAGCAACATATTGAAAACAATAAGAATGTCAATAGTCATATTCTTTTTGAAGTCTTTAATTATTTGCTTTCTTGTTTCCTTGTCTTGCGAATCATGGAGAATTAACCCCGCTTTCAAAGGGCCGTTCTTTGAATGATACTCACCAACAACCTCACCAACAACAATATTTCCTTCCTCTGTTATTACCCTGACGGATTGAGGAGCTTCATTTTTTTCTTGAAATATATCAAAAAGTTTTCTTGCTTGCTCACTTGTCTGACAAATAACCATTCCTCCCAAAGTTTCATCACCTTGAATTTGTCGAAACTCTTTTAAGTCTTTAATTATATAATCGGCTAACTCTCTAATATAACTATCATGTTCTATAATATCGGATTTCTTTACATCTTTCTTTTCTACTAATGTTTCTAATTTGTTGTAGATTTCCGTTAATTTCTCTCTATAAGAAGTTTCAATATCTTCACGAATGATTTTCAGAGTATAACCATCTGCAATAGACTTGTCGTAATAATATGTATGTAAGTATTTGCCAAAAACCTTATAAGACGCTCTTTCTTCTTTAAGTAAAGGAGTACCTGTAAGAGCTATTTTAATTGAATTTTTATCTGCATCAAATAAGTTTGCTAAAAAACAACCACCGGGTTTATAACCACGATGAGCTTCGTCTAAAATAAATACACGTTGTAGATTTGTAGCGTAATTGTTTAATTCTATTTTTTCTTTATCTTCGGCAAAGCGTTGTATATTCACTACTATTATTTCTCTTTCTCCACTTAATCCTTCTTGTGCTTGATTGTTGCGAAATTGTTGCATTAATTCCTCTCTTGTGTTTGCGGTGCTCACCGATAGACCACGTGCCTCAAACTCTTCGGTAGCCTGTTCCAACAAATCAAGTCTATCTACTATGAAATAAAACTTAGTAACTTTGTTTTGTTTTGCAAAATAATCTCCAAGTACATGCACTAAGTGATAGGAAAGAGCAGTCTTGCCACTGCCTTGTGTATGCCAAACAACACCCGAATTTATGTCTTTTTCTATTTTTTCTCTAATAGACATTGATGCAAATAATTGCTGATAACGCATTATATGCTTTTGATCAACCGACTCTATTTTTCCATCAACCTCTTTTTCTTTTTTTACATAAGCAATAGCGTATTTTAGAATATAAAGCAACCTTTCGGGTGAACACATTGAAGTTAAAATCCTATTGGTAGGAGTGTCGTAGTTGAGATTTGTTTGATATTCAAGAGCATGGAGAATTACTTGACAATTATAATCAGTTAATATTTGCTTTTCTATCTTTGAGTCCTTTTCTTTATAAGGAAATTCTTTGTAATAAATAGGAGCATTTTCTTCTCTAAAACAATTAAAAGGAGAATGAGAACGAGCACCCGTACAATAAAAAGCACCTTGAATTGGGGCTACTCCTCCAATTGTGTCGTACTCCATGTTGTTAGAGAAAATCATTAGTTGAGTAATATTGATAAAACGGCGAAATTTTGGATTAGGGAAACGCTTTTCGTTCATTCTACTACATTCCGCCACAATTCCCCATTGATTGTTAGGTTTTTTTACTTCTACAAAACACAAAGGCAAACCATTGATAAAAAGTGTGATATCGGGGCGAAATTCATCTTGTCCATTCTTACAAGTAAACTCAGCCGTAAAATGAAAAGTATTGTTAGTTGGAACCTCAAAGTCAATAAGTCTTGTAGGAGAAGTAGATTTCAAAAGATTGTAAAAACCCTTACCAAGATCATCATCATCTAACACCTTCTTTATATTCTTAAAAGTTTCTAAAAAACACTCTTTTTTATCAGGGTTTAGTTTTTTGAATTGTTTTTCAAAAACCGCCAAAAGAATATTTGTATCCTTATCATACACACTGCCAGCCATATCTTCGCTAATCTTGCCGAAGTATGAATAACCTATTCTTGTTAGATGTACCATTGCTGGCATTTGTACCCTTGTGGCTTCATTGAAATCTTCCATATACTTTCTTTTCGTTTCCTCTTACAAAGATACAAAAAAATATGCGATTATAGGGTCATTTCTTGGTAGTTTTTTGCTATGTTGGTGTAGCGTTCGGCTTCTAATTGTAACATTCTTATTTGTTCGTTTATTTCTTGGGCTTTTATTTCGAAGTCTTGACCGATGATTTTCAAGTAAGTTTTTTTCTCTTCTTCTGTTTGGTCGGTGTAAATGTAGGGAACGCAATTCTCTTTTAGGATTGATTGTAGGTCTTTTACTATTTGACTACCGTTCATAAATGATTCTTTGCTTTTGGGACAGTAATTGCAATTTAATGCTTTTTTTTCGCCTAAGCGTTGTCTGTATTGACCAAAGGCTTTGTTCATTTTGTTGTAGTCAAATCCTAACATAAGTCCTATTCTTACAAGGTCGGCATTGGATATTTTGATGTTAAAATCAAGGTTTAAACTATCTCTTTTGTTTAATAAAAAGTTCTCAAATATAATTTTTGTTATTGGCATAGAAGAATATTTCCTATACCATTTTTCATACACATCATCGATTAAAATCAAATTCCATTTTATATCGTTTGGCTTAATTGAACGCTTGTGTTTTGTTGTACTTGTTTCTTGTTGTGGATTTATATCTTTATTCATATTCCTTACTCCTAAATTTCAGCCTTTTAACTAATTATTTTTCTTTTCTATTAACTTTTTTACTTACTTTTTTCCTTATTGTTTTTTACAAAGATAATAAAACTATTACACAGAGTAAATATTTTAGTTTACAATTTATTAACATCTTATTTTTAAACCTATTTAAATGCTTTGATGAACCAAGGTTTTCGTTTGTTAAAAAGATGTTTTTGATTCTATTTTTGCCTCAAAATTATTCATTTAAAATTATTACAAATATGAAAGAAAAATTATGGTTCACCTGCGAGGTGTTAGAGGAATTAAGAATTTCTTATTCGACTCTTTTCAATGTTAAAAGAAAGTTAGGAATGCTTTCAAAAGATGGTTCAAGAAAGACAAGGTATTCTAATGAGGAGGTTGAATTGATTAAACAAGAATTAAAAAAGTAGTTGTCTATGGCGTTTTTTATTGTTGATTTGGAGTTTATAAGTAACTTAGAAATTACTTTACTCAAAAGGCTTAAACCCGATGAAATTCTTTTGATTAGTTATATTAAAAGTTTTCCCAAAGGCTATTATGGCAGTAAAGATAATCTTGCTTTTGTTCTTGGAATTTGTAGAGCGAGAGTCTTTAAAATATTAAAATATTTCATTGAAAAAAATATTTTAATCAAAGAAAAAAATAGGTATTTGTTTCATTTTGGACAGTCTATGTGATAGACAGAATAGTCTACCAGGTAGATGGAGTAGTCTATCAGATAGACACAATAATAAATAATAATAAAATAATAACTAAAAGAAAAAATATAAAAAAAAGAAAAAGTATGGATTATTTTGATTTGACTAAAACATTTGATGTTTTTAATTTGGCAGCAACACAAGTGCGCGGCATTAGAAATTTTAATGGAAAAACTCAAACGGTTGGTGGTGTGTTTTCAAATGTTGGAAATTTGATTAACGCTATTGAAAGTGCTGTTGGTGGAAATGTGAATTGGTATTTTGTGTTTAATGAGATTGATTCTCCTGTTTTGAAGAATAAGGTTGTCTTCAATGAGAATAATGAGTGTTTGAAGATTTTAAAGAATGGTGGAGGAATTGCCGATGGGGATATTGTAAAAAGGCGTTGGGTGATGTTGGATTTTGACCCTATAAGAAAAAGTAATACTTCTTCTACCGAACAGCAGTTGGAAAAAGCAAGGCAAGTGGCTCAAAGGGTGTGGGAGTTTTTGTTTTACAATGGTTTTTCTAATTATGTAGGTTGTCTTTCGGGCAATGGTTATCATATTATGTTGCCTTGTGAAATGGTGGCTAATGAACAGACTGATAGGTTGGTAAAAGATTTCATTAAAGTGATTTCTATGCTTTTTTCCACACAAGATGTAGAAATAGATATTGCGGTTTCTAATCGTTCAAGACTTACAAAGCTCTATGGAACTCTTGCAATGAAAGGCGAAAATAGTGAATTGACTCCTCATCGTTTAAGTCGTATAGAACATTGTCCTGATGAAATTAAGAGTATTGATATGGTTTATTTTCAAAAGGTGGTCAGTGATAATAAAATCGCTTTTTTAGAGCCTGTGAAGTATAATAATTACGGGAGGAATAGTAAGTTTGATGTAAAAAGTTTTTTAGAAAGCCATAATATCGCTTTTACGGAACGTTCTCTTGCTGGTGGAGTAAAGTATTTGTTGGAGGAATGTCCGTTCAATAGCGAGCATAAGAGCCCCGATTCTGCCGTATTTCAGTTCGATGATGGTAGTCTTGGTTTTAAATGTTTTCATAATTCGTGTTCTTTGTATCATTGGCACGACTTTCGGGAAAAATTTGAACCGAATTATTGTAAATCCAAGTCTTTTACTTCGGAGGATTATAATAAATACGTGCAAACAAATGTGAATTTGGAAGGGGAATGGGTTAGTTTCGAGAAAATTAGTTATGAACAAGCCGATAGCGTTCTAAGAATCCCGACAGGTTATGAGGAATTGGACCGTTGTCTTGGAGGAGGATTGGCTTCGGGAGGAATTACTGTGCTTACGGGTGTGAATGGTTGTGGAAAGACGGTTTTCTTAAATAACATTATATTAAATATTTGCGATAAAGACTTTAAAGTAGGGCTTTTCTCTGGTGAAATGCAATCTTGGAGGTTGAAAGGGTGGATTAGAAAGATTGCAAGAGGGCTGAATGAGGACAATGAACAAAACAATGAACTGATAGACCAAAGTTTGAAAGATAGTCTTTTTGTTTATGACAATTCTTGTGGAAGTGATTGGATTAAGTTGTTTGAAAGTATTAAACAAGCAGTTGAAAAGAAGAGTCTTAATCTTTTGGTATTAGATAACTTGGCTTGTATGAAACTAAGTTCAAGTAAGAATGAAAAACTCGATCAACAAAGTAGTTTTATAAAAGAATTGGCTGACTATGCTCGAAGTAAGAGTATTCATATAATTCTTATTGCACACCCGAGAAAATCCTTTGGAGTGGTAAGAAAAGACGATATTGCAGGCACTTATGACCTGAGTAATATGGCGGATAACGTTTTGATTATGCATAAAGTGAACGAAGATTTTTTGAAAAATGCGAAAGACTTTTGGAGAAGAGAGGATTTTGAGGAATATAAGTGCTATAATTCCTTGATTGAGGTAGCAAAGAATCGAGATACCGGAGAAGAGAAAGTAATAGGCTTATTTTACGAGCAATATTCCAAAAGATTGAAAGTTTTTCTTGCCGAAACACGCCATTATAAATGGGAATTATAAATAATTAAAAACAATTAAAAATTATTATAAATCAACAATAATACATCATTTTGTTAAACTAAATTTTAACTATATCTTTGCATTGTAATCAATCAAAAACAATAAAGCGTATGAAAAACACACAAAAACCAAATTGGAAAAGAATCATTGAGTTTGTGATAGTGATTCTAACAACCATTGCCTCGTTTATAGGAGGAAATGTTTCGGCTAAAAACGGCTATAAGTTAGTTAATACAATTAACTCAGAGCAAGTAAAATAAATTATTAACCAAAAACCAATTAAAACATTATGATTAAGTACGTAAAAGTAAAACGTGACATTCACGTAGGCAGCAATCCGGGAGAGAGATATGTTGCACGCCTTTTCAGAGGGCAAGATGTAGATTTGGATTCCATAGCAGAATCAATCAGCAACTCTACAACAATTAGTTATGCCGATGTGTTGGCGGTATTAAAAGCCTTGGAAATAGAAATAAGCAAGGCAGTGTTGAACGGCAGTGCAGTGAAATTAGGCTATTTAGGCACTTTTTCACCAGCGATAAGAGCCAAATCGCAACTTGATATTGATCAAGTGGACGCAAACACTATTACTCACTTCACTTGTCGCTTTTTGCCAAGCGTAAGCTTCAAACGCATCTTGGCGAAAGTAAAATACCAAGAAGCCGACTTAGAAGTCAAAGGCATGGTAGAGTAAAAAACAAACAAAAAAAAGTGCAACAATACGTTGCACTTTTTTTTGTTTTACAAATATTTTGTATATAACAAAGAAAATAACTATTTTTGCAAAAAAATTACAAAAAAGGCTATGTTATTAGAATTTAGAGTAACGAACTATAGGTCTATTGGAGAAGAACAGATATTAAGTTTAGTACCCAGTAATAGACAAAGAGAGTATAATAATAATATTATATCTATATCGGAGGATAAATATTCTTCTTTGAATGCTATCGCAATATATGGTGCAAATGGTAGTGGGAAGTCTAATTTATTGAAGGCTTTAAAAGACATGTACGATATTATATTAAATTCTGTAAGAAAATCTTCAATCTCTAAACTTCGATACGACCCTTTTCTTCTAAGAGAAGGTTTTCACAAAACTGACACTTCTTTTGAAATAGTATTTATTACCAACAATTCACGTTATAGGTATGGTTTTTCATACAATCAAGACAAAATAAGTAGAGAATGGCTATTTAGAAAGATTACAGGACGTGAGACTAAACTTTTTGAGAGGGTTGATGATGTGATTGATGTGGGTTCGGGGATTAAATCTTCAGCAAAAATTATAGATTTAGCGATAAATACCACACGCGATAACACACTCTTCCTTTCTGTGTGTGATATGTTAAATATAGAGGAGGCTAAAACTATTTTAAAATGGTTATCAAAACTTAATATTATCGATGGACAACAAAGTCGTAGATATAAAAATCAGACAACGGATTTACTTTCAAATCAAAATTATGCTGATAAAATCAAGAATTATATTAAGTCTATATGTTTGAATATTCAGGATATAGAAGTAAAACAACATGATACCAGTCTTATGCTAATGTCCAATAAAATACCATATTATCAATGGACAACAAAGGTATTGGCTCATCATACTATATATGACAGTAATGCAAATCCAACAAACAGAACTCAGAAATGGGATTGGGATGAAAGAGAGTCTTCTGGTTCGCAAAAAGCACTGCATTTGAGTGGTCCAATTCTAAAAACTCTTATCAATGGAGATATTTTGGTTATAGATGAAATTGAAGCATTCCTCCACCCTATTATGACCCTTAATACTATTGAAATTTTTACAAATCCAGAAACTAATCCCAAAAAGGCTCAGATTATCTTTGCTACACACGATACCAATCTTTTAAGTTATGCAAAGTTACGCCGCGATCAAATTTATTTTACTGAAAAGAATAAATGGGAAAGTACTGAATTATTCTCGCTTTCTGATTTTAAATACTATGGTGAAAAAAATGGTAAAACAATATCAGAATCTGAACGTCCTGATGTAAATATAGAAAAGAGATACATAGAAGGTAGATATGGTGCTATTCCTATACTTGGGGATTTTAATCAATATATCAAAAGCATATGGCAAGAAGAGGAAAATTAAACGAAAAACAATCCAAAGATGCAATTGAACGTCCTGCAAGGGATAGAAAATACACATATCACATCTTGATTGCTTGCGAAGATGAGAATACAGAGACAGAATACTTTAAAGAATATAAAGATTTATTTGAAGCTATATGGCCAAAGGAGACTCTTTTTTTAAAACCTATTGGCACAGGTAGAAATTCACTTGGAGTTGTTCAACAAGCAATTGAGGAAAGAAGTAAACTTGAAACCAATGATAAAACTACTATTGATCAAACTTGGGCTGTATTTGATAAAGACGATTTAGATAAGAGCGAAGGTAATATAGAGAGATTTAATGAAGCATTTGATTTGGGTAAGGAAGAAGAAGTGAAGATTGCTTATAGTAATGAATGTTTTGAATTATGGTTGCTGTTGCATTTTGAAAAAGAGGATCCAAAAAAAGCTATTCCAAGAGCTGAAATTTATAGCAGATTAGAAAAAGCTATTCAAAAACATCAACCAGAATTTGTGTATGAGCACGGAAACAGCAATGTAGTTAAACTTGTTTCTAAGTACGGAAATAAAGAAAATGCCTTACAAAGAGCCGAAGAATTGTTTAATTATCACAAGCAAGAAGAACATCAAGCAATTGAATCTAACCCAAATACTTTGGTTTATAATTTAGTAAGAGAATTAGATAGTTGGCTTAAATACTATAGCTATGAAAAAGAATAATATTATTGTATATTTAGGATAAATTGTCATCACAAAATAAAGGAGGGCGTTAACCCTCCTTTATTTTGTGATGACATGGTAGATATTATTATTTAACATTTATACCAAAAATAAAAAAAACGTGTTTTTATTTTTGTATAACAAGAAAAGGGTTTATATTTGCAAAATATTAACAATTAAATAGTATTATTTATGAAACGAAATTTAAGTAAATTCCTGCCGTTAGGAATAATTGCTATCGTAGTTATGTTCTCCTTGACTTCATGCAATGATCTTGAAGTTGTTTATCCTTCTCATATTATAAAAAATAATTCAAGTAAAGAAATATTTTTGCATTATTTTCATAGTGATCGATTTGATAGTATTAATCACACTTATTATCTTATAGATACCATTGTACTTCTTAAACCTCAAGAAATGCACCAAATTGATGCTTCAGGATGGGAGCGTTGGCCTGATTCTGATGGGTGGCTTGAACGAGATTTTTTTAATGTATTAGATAGCTATATAAGGACAGATACTTTGATAGTTAGAGGTAGTGAAAATGAAGCTGATGTTTTAAGAGTTTGGGTAAAGGATTTTGAAGAAAATTCTCCAGCTAAGGAATTATATCGTATGAGTGATTGGAAGTTTGTAAAGAATATTGGTGTTACTTGGTATGGTGAACCTAACGATGCTTATATTTTTGAAATAGAAGATAGTGATTTTATTTCTGAATAAAAACAATAAAGGAGGGTTAACGCCCTCCTTTATTTTTTTTATTCAACTATTATTTATATTTTTGTAGTTTAATAATCAAAAGTATATTTGTAAAAAAATCAAGTATGTATATTAAGAATATAAAACTTACAAACTATCGTAATTACGAAAATATTAATTTAGAATTTGGTAAAATGACCACGATTTTGATTGGTAAGAATGGAATGGGTAAAACAAATCTTATTACTGCTCTTAAACAATCATTAAGTTTTATTTTTACAAAAAGCAAAAGGATTAGTCAGAGTAATTTTATTGCAAATACTATTCAAGGTGGGGTACAGAAGTTCAAAACAACTGATGCTACAAGAAAGTTTAATGAAGATGGTACTCAATCAAAAGAGGGGTCATTCCCTATTGATATTGAAACTACAATAGTGTTAGATGATAAAAAAACGTTAAATGTAGTGTTTCGTAAAGAAAATATGTACGGAATGAAAGAGCTTTATGCAAAAGAAGCTATTTGTTTTTGGGAACATTATGATACTCTTCAAAACTTACCTATTCTTGCTTTTTATTCGGATTCTTTTCCTCATGAGAAGATGAGTATGGGACAAAAAATTCAAGATTTATTAAAGTCTGAATTTGGAATTGCTCAGTCTGCTGGTTATTATAATTGGAATGATCCTCGTGATTGTGGATTGGTTTGGCAGTGGTATTTTGTTATGCAATGGAAGAATGATAAATATGGTCATTCAAAAAACAACGAAAAGGCTTATCTTGATGCAGTTGGAGAGTGTATAAAGAAATTTGCGGAGCCATTAAAAGATTCTGTAAAAAATGAGAGTTTTGAAATAACGGAAATGTCTGTTGTATCAAGAGGAAACAAAGATGTAATTGTTTTTAGATTTAAAAATGGTGTTGAATCGGATTTTGAATCGCTTCCAGCAGGTTATAGACGTGTGCTTTCAATTGTATTTGATTTGGCTAATAGATCATTCTTATTGAATAATAATTGTACTTCCGATGGAGTGTGTTTTATAGATGAAATAGATCTTCATTTACATCCTTCATTAGCACAAGAAATGCTTGATCGCCTAAGATATACTTTCCCTAATATTCAGTTTATTGTTTCAACTCACTCGCCTGTCGTTTTGTCTAATTTTAAACAAGATGAAAATAACATAGTATATGGGTTGGTAAGAGAAAATAGATTGACTAAATGTAATAAAATGCCTAATTCATATGGCTTAGATTATAATAGTTTGCTTGAAAATCAAATGGAATCGCCTGTAAGAAATTCTTTATTAAGTGAACTTGTTAATGCATATAATTATTGGAAAGGTGTTGGAGATGTGGTGCGTATGGATAAGGTCATAAATTTAATTATTGATAAGGTTGGAGAAGAAAGTGAATTGGTGAAAAATCTTCTCAAATAGGTATTATGGAATACATAGATAAGAACAAAAATCGTGAAGCTGCTCATAAACTAATCAAAGGTTTTCTTAAAGAATGTTTTAAAGAAGAGAAAAGTTGCTTAAATGATTTATATAGTATTTTTAATGGCGAAAACAAGAAGGAATTAAAAGAAATATTACTTAAAGATACTGATAATCATTGTTGTTATTGTATGCGTAATTTACAAGGCTCAACGCTTGAACATGTAATTACGCAGAAGGTAAATAATCAAGAAGATTTTTCTAAATATTTTGAAATTGAAAGTGAACTCGATAAGCAAAATATTATTCTTGAAACTGAATTTCTTAACAATCCAAAAGATGTACCTCCATTCCCTCATACAGTAGCATACGAAAATCTTATTCCATCTTGTCTTGGCACATTTGCATCTGGAACTTCTAAGTCTTGTAATAATCATCGTGGTGATAGGTTTATTCAACCGCTTATTTTTAGAAAAGATATACATAATGAAATAAAGTACAAAAAAGACGGTTCTGTTGAATGGATAAAGGAAGAAGCAGATATTCCAACTATCATATCATTAGGCTTAAATTGTCTTGAACTAAAAGCAATAAGACGTATTTGGTATTACCTTTCAAGTAATAATATAAGTTGCGATGAAAGTAATAAAGATGTGGTAATATATGATATTATAACGGAATTAGAGAATGAAGATGAGATGTTAAATATGTTAATGAATTTTAAAAAGGTAGAATATTGGAGACTTTTAAGTCAATACACCTATTTTAATAACGTAGAAATATTTGAGAAATAGTTACTTTTAGTAAAAAACAAAGGAGGGTTAAAGCTTTCTTTTGTTTTTTTTATTTTGTGTGATAAAAAAAGTTTATATTTGCAAAATATTAACAATTAAATAGTATTATTTATGAAACGAAATTTAAGTAAATTCTTGTCGTTAGGAGTAATTGCTATCGTAGTTATGTTATTTTTCTCATCATGTGATCCTTTTGAAGACATGATTCCTACTTTAATCATAAAAAATAATTCAAATCAAGAAATAGTTTTGCAATATGTTTCAAGAGGAGATTATTATAGTCAATATCCAGATGCAACTCTGTTAAATTCTACTACAATTAATCTTAAACCACAAGAAACGTTTTGCTTAGAAGAAGGAATATTTTTAGAAGGACCGGATAAGGGCGTGTTTTTGCAAGAAGATTTTGATAATCTGATAACTCAACTAATAATGCAAGATACTTTGGTTGTAAAGAAAAATAGTGAACAAGAAGAAATTCTTAGAATTTGGACAAGGAATTTTAATACTTCTTCAACAGATAAGGAATTTTTTCGTTTGAGTGATTGGAAATTTAAAAGTGAATCTGGATATGTTACTGAACATCGAAGGAATGATCTTTATCTTTTTGAAATAGAAGATAGTGATTTTATTTCTGAATAAAAACAATAAAGGAGGGTTAACGCCCTCCTTTATTGTTTTTAAGGTTATTCACCTATTAGTACGCCTGATACGCTCCAAGAGCTAAAACTTCCTCCTTCGGATTGGCCTTGTGGAATTGCTATCTTTATGGTGTGTATGCCGGGAGTTAGGTTGTCAAGATAAATATATGTAGGTTGTGTGGCTGTTCCTGGACACCAGCCTGAACGTGATAGGTCGGAAGAGGATAGTCCATTCCAAAAATTGCCTGAAACTGGATTCCATTCACGATAGCGTCCACAATCTTCTCTCCATGGTGTGTATTGATATACTATTGTGTCGTCTATGATTATGTTGTTGGGTTTTGGGTTGAATTCATCGCCACCTCCCCAACCTCCATGGCCTGTTGTGATGTAGCGAAGACGGAGTTGTTTTATGCCTTCGGGAATTTCAAAGGCTACGCTAAGGGTATCGGTGTCGAAGAAGTGCGGATAGTTTTGTCCTGCCATTTCCATTACGTTGCAAGTGTTGAATAGTGGTAGTATCCATTGTTTTTTGTTTGAGGATTGGTTTATATAGTCGCCCGGATAGGCTTTTATATCGAGTGTTAGCAGGTGTCCGCCTCCATCATAATTGCCTATGAATGCTCCTATTAGGACTTCGCCTTGTAAGTAGTTTCTAAGGTCGGTGATTTCTTGTTTGTAATAGACTTCTTCTTGCCATTCTAAACCGTCTATTTGTACTATGTCGTTGAAATGTCCTACTCCAAAGGGTGTAAAGAAGCGTATGAGTTCTACTATTGGGGTGTAGTGTGGTGTGGCTGTCATTCCTTGGTATTTACTGCCTTTTTTGCTTGTGAAGTATGGCACTGCGTCTATGCCTTTGGTCAGTGCGTCATAGAAGGTGATGCTGTCTTGTGGGATTATGAAGATACTGCCTGTACGGTCGTAGGCATCGCCCGAGGATTGTGTTGTTAGTTCGGCAAAGATTTGGTAATGGTCGGGTAGGTTTTTTAGGTTTATTTTTTTTAGGATTAGGGTTCCTCCTGCAAAGTGTAGGGTTGTGTCAATTGGCATTGGGCCTTGGTGTTTGGTTGTGTCGCCCCAATGTATGCGTTGTTTGTTAAAGATATTGGTTGTTATGACTTTTTTGTCTTTTTCTATTTGGTCTAATTGGCGTAGGCTTACTTGGGTGGTGTTTTCTTTTGGTTGGGTTATGATTTTGGCTTTTTTGTTTAGTTTTGTGTTGGTGTGGAGTTGTGTGATTTGGCTTCCGTTTCTTATGTATTGCACCATTGTGCCTTTTAAGCCTGAGAATTGGGCAAAGGGTGTGGCGTTCATATTAAGGTCTTGGGTTATCCATATTTCTATGCTATTGGAGTTGATGGAGGTTGTGTATTTTTGACATTTGTAGCCAAGTAGGGTTTCTTCGCCTTGTAGGGTTAGTTTTTTTGTATCGGGTATTTGGGTGGAGCCTGTGTAGGTTTGTCCGTCTGTGTATTCTAATTGGCGAGTGATAGTGGAGGTTTGATAGTCTATGAATAGTGTTTCTAAGGGTAGGCCTTCTATTGGGTTGTATTCTTGTAGGTCTAAGGGTGTTTGTATGGCTATTTGGTCTTGGTTACGATAGATTATGGTGTGGGTTGTGTCTTGTCGTTTTACGTCTTTTTGAAATGAACGGTAGGTTATTTCGTTTTTTTGGGCTATGGCTTGGCTTGCTATTATGGCAAGTACAAGACTGAGGATTATCTTTTTCATATTCTCTCTATTAGTTTGTTTATATCTATGTTTTTACTGCATTGAAAGGTGTTGTTTTTACATTTTTTTGCTCCATGTAGGCCACATGGTTTGCATTTTGGTGTTGGATTGGCTTCTACTACTAAGGAATTGTCGCTTAGGGGTGTGAATCCGAAACTTGTGCTTGTGGAACAAAAAACTGCTGTTACGGGTGCATTGACCGAAGTGCAGAGATGTAAGGGTGCAGAGTCGTTTGTGAAGTTCATTTTGGCATCTCGCATTAGGGCGGCTGATTGTAGGAGAGTTAGTTTGCCCGATAAGTTAAAGGTGTTGGTGTGTTTAGTTTGTTGTTTTATGTATTGGCATAGGTCTTCGTCTTGTGGGGAGCCTAAGAGATAGAGTGGTGAGTCTTCTGGCAAGTGATTGGTTAGTTCTATCCATTTTTCTTTTTCTAAGGTCTTGGTTGGCCATAATGATGCTGGGCTTAGAGTGTAGTAATTGCCTTGTTTGTATATGCTTGTTTTGGCATAGTCTTGTTTTGTGGGATAGAGTGTTGGGCGTGGTGCTGTTTTACACCAATAGCCTTCGAGTAGGGATATGTTTCTATCTACTTCGTGTATGCCTTCTTCTATTTTGTGTTCTACTCTATGGGTAAAAAATATTGAAAGTGGGTTTTTCTTGAAGCCTATGCGTTTTTTTGCTCCTGAGTATAGGGTTACAAAACCAGAGGAGAAGAAACGTTGTATGCAAAAGACTACATCATATTTTTCTTTCCTTATTCTATCGCATAAATCCCATAGTCTTAGATATTTTTTGTCTTTTTTATTCCATATCCATAGGTTATTGATGAAAGGGTGCTCATGAAAAAGGGCTTGATTGCCATCTTTTATCATTAAATCTATTTGTGAGGAAGGAAATTTGTGGTGTAATTTTTCTAAGAGTGAGGTTGCAAGAATTACATCGCCTATGGAGGCTGTTTGTATTACTAAGATTTTTTCCATATTGTTTTAAAAATAAAGCCGCCCAATGTATCAATCGAACGGCTTTGGTGAAATTTCAAAAAAACTTTTGGTGTTATTCTACTACTAAGTTCCAATTGTGAGTATCTTCTACTTCTCCTTCTTGGATTCCTTTTAATTGTTTGTAAAGTTTTGTACAGATTGGGCCTGCTTCTGTGCCGTAATCATATACTTTTCCTGTTTCTCTATCTACTATTTTTCCGATTGGAGAGATAACTGCTGCTGTTCCGCATGCTGCTACTTCTTCAAATGTTGATAGTTCTTCAACAGCGATTTGTCTTTGTTCTACTTTCAATCCCATGTCTTGGGCTAATTGACGTAATGACATATTTGTGATTGAAGGAAGAATAGATGTTGATTTTGGAGTGCAGTATGTGTTGTCTTTTATTCCAAAGAAGTTTGCTGCTCCTGCTTCATCTATGTATTTCTTTTCTTTTGCGTCAAGATAAAGTACGTTTGAGAATCCTTCATCGTGAGCTCTTTGACCTGATTGAAGAGATGCTGCGTAGTTTCCTCCTACTTTCAATGTTCCTGTTCCAAGTGGAGCTGCACGGTCTGCATCTTTTACAATTTGGATTTGAACTGGTTTGAACCCTTCTTTGAAATATGGTCCTACTGGTCCTGCAAATACTACGAAAAGATATTCATTTGCTGGTTTTACTCCAACTTGTGCTCCTGTTCCTATCAATAATGGACGAAGATATAAAGATGCTCCGCTTCCTGCTGGTGGAACAAATCTTTCATTTCTCTTTACTACTTCTATACAAGCCTTTACGAATAATTCTTCTGGAACTGGTGCCATCATAACGCCTTCTGCTGAACGTATTAAACGTTTTGCGTTTTCGTATGGACGGAACAAACGGATTTTTCCATCTACTCCTCTAAATGCTTTCATTCCTTCAAAAGCTTCTTGTCCATAGTGCAAGCAAGTAGCTGCCATGTGCATTGTGATTTCTTCTGAATCAGTTACTTCTAATTCACCCCATTTTCCATCTCTGTAATAACAACGTACGTTGTAATCTGTTTTGTAATAACCAAATGGTAGGTTTTTCCAATCTATGTTTTGCATTTCTGTATGTTTTTATTGTTATTTTTGGCAAAAGTAGTCATTTATTTTCAATTAACCTTACTTTATTGCTTCAAATTTTAAGAATTTATCTTTAAATTCTTGCGGAATCTCGGCAGAAGTCTGTGTTTTTTGGTTAAATCCTGCAAGGATTGTTTTGCATGTACCTTTTATTTCTCCGTTTGAGGTGATGAGTCTTTGGTGCATTTTCATCGATTTGTTCCCAAAACTTACAAGTTTTGTTTCTACATATAAGTCTTCACCTTGTAGAATTGGTTTAAAAAAATTATTTTCTGTGTTTACTATCACCACTAAAACTTCATTCCAACCAAAATGACCGCCATTTACCGCCTCAAAATAGTTTATGCGTCCTAAGTCGTAGTATTGGGCTTGATAACTATTGTTTACGTGGTTTAAAGCATCTAAATCGCTAAATCTTATTTGAACAGGTAAGCGAAATTTATAGGTATCGTTCTCTGGTTTTATTATATCCATTCTTGTTTTTTTTGCAAAGATAGTTGTTTTTTGTACTTTTGCAAACTCATTTGAGAATAATTTATTGTGTTTTGAAGGTATTAAAATTTGAGGATTTAAAAGATTTTGATAAGCAACCTATTCTCTCTGTTGGAATGTTTGATGGAGTTCATAAAGGACATTTAGCACTTTTGAACGATTTGAAACAAGAGGCAGAAAAAGAGAATACTTGTTCTATGGTAATTACCTTTGACGCTCATCCAAGGCAAGTAATAGCAGAAAATGAGAATGAGGTAAAGGTGTTACAAACCCCTGAGCAACGTTTAGAGAGATTGCGTAGGAGTGGAGTGGATTATGTGGTTATTCTCCATTTTACAAAAGAGATTGCAGGGCTTGAAGCCTCAGATTTCTTAGACCTTGTAATAGAAAACATCAATCCTAAAAGCATAGTACTCGGATACGACAATCGTTTTGGAAGAAAAGGCTCAACACAATTTGACGATATTCTTGCAAAAGGAGAATACAAAACCATTAAAATAAAAAGAGTAAAGGATTGTGTGTGGCATAACGGCAAGGAGATTTCTTCTACCCAAATTAGAAAAGCCTTAGAAAAAGGAGAAATAAGTCTTGCCAACCAAATGTTAGGATATAGTTACAGCATAGAAGGCAAAGTAGTGCACGGATATAAGATAGGACGAAATCTTGGCTATCCAACCGCAAACATAAAGCCCTCTAACAATAAGTTAATCCCGCCCGATGGAGTTTATGCAGTAAGATGCGAGGTAGATGACTTGATGTATAAAGGCGTAGTGTCAATAGGCAATAGAGAAACCTTTGAAAAAAAAATAAAAAGCATAGAATTACATATTTTTTTCTTTGAAAGAAATATTTATAACAAAGAAATAAAAATAGAATTCAAAGAGTTTTTAAGAGGACAAGAAAAGTTTCCATCAGTAGATGCCCTTGTAGAGCAAATAAAAAAAGATTGTGAAAATGCGAAAAATATACTATCTAATTATTAGCCTACTATTCACCACCAACATTATAGCACAAGAGCCTTGTTACAAATCCTTAGAAGAAGCCTTAAAAGAAAAGGATTGTGTAAAGTGTCTTGATTTATCAAAACAAAGACTAAGAGAAATACCAAGAGAAGTATATCAATTTCCCAACTTAGAAAAACTAATTTTAACCAAAAACAAAATAAAATATCTTTCCGATACGTTATGCACTTTACAACACTTACACTACATAGACCTTGGTTCAAACTACATAGACCAAATGCCCTCAACAATAAGCACACTACCAATAGACACATTGATAATGTGGGATAACCCAATATATGAACTACCACAAGACTACGCACAATGGAACTTACTCTACCTTGACCTAAGAGCAATACAAATGAACAAAAAAGAACAAAACAACATAAAACAACTATTTCCTCACGCAAGAATAAGAATGGATCACCCATGCAACTGCGGGAGGTAAAACAAAAAACACAAAAAAGAAATGAAAATAGCAATATATCAAGCAGACACAAAAGACAACCAAACACAGCATAACATAGAACGTTACAAACAAGCCTTAACACACTTAGAGAAAGACACCGATTTATTAATCTTTCCCGAAATGTACACAACAGGCTTTACCATAGACACAGACTATGCAGAAGATATGCAAGGAGAGAGCTTGGAATACTTAAAACAAATAGCCAAAGAAAAAGACATAGCAGTAGATGCAAGCATACTAATCAAAGAAGGCGACAAATACATAAACCGACAATTCTTTGTAACCAAAGATAAAGTAGAATACTATGACAAAGCCCACCTTTTCTGTTTATCAAAAGAACCAAAAATAGTAAGCAAAGGCAGTAGGGAACAAATAGTAGAATACAAAGGTTGGCGAATCAAACTTTTAACCTGCTACGACCTACGTTTTCCACAATGGGCAAGAAATCGCTACTCAGAAGAAAAAGGATACGATTACGATATATTGATATACGTAGCAAGTTGGGCAGATGATAGAATTTCTCATTGGGAAATGCTATTACCAGCCAGAGCAATAGAAAACCAAGCATACGTCTTAGGCTCCAATCGCACAGGCATAGACCACAAAGGCTACACCTATAAAGGAGCATCAATAGCCATAAACTACAAAGGCAATACAATAGTAAGAGCAAAAGACAACAGCGAAGAAATTATTTACGCCACCCTTGACAAAGACGCATTAAACAAATACCGAGAAAAATTCCCCGTAGCATTAGATTGGGATTAAAGAAAAATTGAAAGAGGCAATTGAGAAATTCAATCGCCTCTTTTCTTTTTGATTTAGTATGGAAAAAAATATAGTATAAATGATTTCTATTTTTTGCTGATTACTTTTTGTGGACAGGTGTAGGTTTCAAAGTCTATTTGATAGTTGCCTGCATAGTCAAATACAAAGCATCGTCCATTTGAAACATAGTCTTTTGCATCGGTTATGAATACATTGGTTTCATCGTGTGAGATTTTATAAGGTGTAGTGATTGTTTTCTCTTCTGGCATTGTGGTTATGAAATCCTCTGGTGTTGCGTTAAGGTTGTTTAATGGGATTGTTTGATATGTATTTGTATAAGTGGTGTAGTCGGTGTTTGTAAACAATATTTTATCGCCTATTATGTCAAATCCACTCATTGATAGGTTGGCTCTTTCGGTTATTTCATCTGTTTGGGTGTTGATTTTGATTATTTCTTGTGCTACATCGCCATAGTTTCCTAATATTTGAACGTAAAGAAATCCGTCTTTTGCTTTTGTTGTGCCTGGGTTGAGTCCTACTTCTATTTGTTTTAGTCTTTCGTCTGTTGCAAGGTCAAATACTTCTATTACTTTGTCGTAGTTAGGGTAGTCTAATCCTCCGTTGCAACTAACGTATAGTTTTCCGTTGCTAACAGCTATGCCTTCGGGATTGCGTCCTTGTGTGGCAAAGGTTTTAATTATTGTGTTTGTTGTTGGATTGATTTTGCATACATTGCCATCAAAACAACTTACATATAAATATTCTCCTGCATCTGTTATGTTTCTTGGTTGTGGGTTTTCGCTTGTTGTGATAGGTATTAGAGTTATTTTTTTAGCGTCTTTTTTGCTTACTACCATTACACAGTTTGAGCCATTGACTACTATGTATAGTTTTCCGTTTTTTTCTATTACATCATTGGCTACATCTCCTAATGAGGCTCCGTTTTGTTCTTGGAAAATGTCTATTGTGGTTTCGCCTTTTGTTATATCGTAAAAGTCGAGGCTTGCATTGTTTCGTCCCCAAAGTCCTTCGCATACTACATAGTAGCCTTTGCCTAATTCTTTTGGTTCATCGTTTTGTGGTGGGTTTGGTTCGCATGCGTAAAATGTTGCAAGGAGTGCAAATAATACGCTTAATCTAAATGTTTTTTTCATGGTGTTTTGGTTTTTTAAAATTTATATTTGATACTTAAATTATAGTTTCTTCCGCACATTGGATAACTTTTTATGATTTCATATTGAGCGTTGGTTAGGTTGTTGCAAGAGATTTTTATTTCCCAATGTTTAAAGGCTTTGCTAAGGCTTAGTGAGTGTTCGCAATATGGGGCAAGGGAATTTCTTTCTGTGTTTTCGTTCATTGTGTAGCGTTTTCCTACGGCAGAAAGGGTGTAGGCAAGGGAATAATCTCTTAGGCTTATTGTTGCAATTGCATTTCCGCTGTGGCGTGGTGTGTATTGTATTTGATGTAAGTATGTATTGCTGTTTTTGTCGCTGTCAATCGCTTGTTGGTAGTTGTAGATTAGGTTAAGATTTATTTTCATATTTTCTTTGTTTATAAATCTTTCGTGATTGTAGTTTAGTTTTAACTCTAAACCATTTACAATTACTTGTCCGTAGTTTACCATACTCCAAATAAATAGGTTGTTTCTTGGTACGGCTACTATTTTGTCTTTTACTTTGTTGTGATATAGGTCTATGCCTAAGTAAATATTATGGTAGTTTTCCTCACCCCAAGAAGTGAAATAGGCAGTGTGTAAGTTATATTGTTTGGCTTTTTCAGGTTTTAAGTTAGGTTCTCCAACAAGATTATAATATAGGTCGTTGAAGGTTGGAATGCGAAAAATATCTTTGTAGAATAGACTGATTTCATAGTGAGAGTCTTTTAGTAGTAGGCTAAGAAATGGGCTGAAATGGTTTTGCATATCAAAGGCTTTGTGGAGTGTTGCCCAATCTTTTGTAAGGGTATGAAGAAGGTTAATGTCTAATCGTAGTTTTCGGTATTTAAATGCACTTGTTATTGCACTTATGCTGCTGAAACGTTTTGGATCAAACTCATAGTTCGTTTTTGCGTTAAGGGTGTTTAAAGAAAGATCATTAGTGAGAGAAAAACAAATTGTTCTTTTTTTGTTTTGCCATGCCAATATATTGTTTAAATACATTTCTTCTTGGTTGTAAACATCTTCTTGAAAGCCTTGACTATTGTTGTAGTAAGGGTCGAAGTAGCGTGTGTAGTTTGAAGAGAGTTTAAAGTGATTTTTGTAAGATAGGTTTTGATTAAAATGATGTGTAAAGACGTTTTGAATAAAGAAATCTCTATTCCAAAGCCTTTGAGCAGACTTTAAATAATATAGTGTAGTAGGGCCGGGTAATCCTTTTTCATCATAGTAGAAATAAATCTTTGTTTTAATAGAAGATTTATTTGAAATATTTGCGTAAATGTTTGATTCTATTTTAGCAGAGAGTAAGTCGTTGTTTTGTCTTTTTTCTTTTGAGGTGCTATCGTTTACTCCGCTACCATAGTGCAATGTGTAAGGGTAGGAGCCTTCATAATTTACAAATTCGGAATTGATTGTAAGGCATAGTTTTTCGTTAATTTTTCTATTGAAATTACCACTTATGTTAAAAAGATTAAAACTTCCGTAAGAAAGTGATAAATCGCCATTTGTGTTTCTATCTTGATTAAAAACAGGTCTTTTGCTTGTGAGTGAAAGTACGCTTCCACTTGCAAGGCTTTTAGCTGTTTGCATATTCATTATGCGATTGCCGTTGTCAAGACTTAATTCCTCAATGTTGTTTACCGAGAATTTTGATAGGTCTATTTGTCCGTTTTGAGTGTTGCTTATGCTTATTCCATCGTAAAGAAGGTTTGTGTGCATTGAGCCTAAGCCTCGAACGGATATTGTCTTTAAACCATTTGTTCCGCCATAGTCTTTTATTGTTACTCCGGGAAGAAATTTTGCTGCTTGACCAATATCGTAAACCGATAGTTTTTTTAATTTTTCAATCTTTAATTTATGAGAAGAGGTTTGTTGATTGTGATTGTCCAAAGAGGAATCTATAACCTCAAAGCCTTCAAGGGTAATTACTCGAAGTGTGTCTTGTGAAAATAGTCCACAAGAATAGATAATCGATACTAATATTGTTATAATTCTTTTGTTCATAATTTAGTCCTTTCCTCGAAGACTGAAATTTATTTTTTAATCTTTGCACGGCAGGTCTTCTGACTTGTTCTTTTGAATAACGCCTTCCCATTATTAAAAACAGTGGCTAAGAATGCTATTCAAATATTTTAGAACTTACAGCAGCGGGACTGTTCAGGATTCTCACCTGATTCCCTTTTAATCACTTTGCAAACAACTTGCATTAGTGAACCGTTGCGAGTGCAAAAGTAGAACAAAAAATTGAATCTGCAAATTTTTTCTTAATTTTTATGTTTTTATTTCATTGGTTTAAAAAAATGTTATATGTTTGCAAAAAAAATAGAGTATTAAAAATAACTAACAACTTTTAAATTTTATCGTATGGACGATTTAATGAATGCTTCAGAAAATCTTGTTGAACAAGATGAAAAAATGGAACAACCTATTGAAGAAAACATTGAACAAGTAACACAAAACTATCAAACTCTTGATAGAGAGGATTTATTGAAAGAATTTCAAAATTTGCTAAATGCAAACAATTTTGATGTATTGAAACAAAGAGCAAGATTGATTAAAGATGTCTTTGAGGCAAAGAGTAAAGAAATTTACGCAAAGGCTTTTGAGAAATTCTTAGAAGAAGGTGGTGTAAAGGAAGATTATAAGAGCGAATTAGATAAAATAGATATAGACTTCCGTAAACTATATGGTGAGTATAGAGAAAGAAGACAAAAATATTTGGAAAAACAAGAACAAGATAAGATAGATAATTTAGAAGAAAAGAAAGCAGTTCTTGAAGAATTGAGAACTTTGTTGCAACAAGAAGGTTCTTTAAAAGAAATATACGATATATTTAATCAATTACAAGCTAAGTGGAAAGAAATTGGAGCAGTACCACGTTCAGAAGCTAATTCCTTATGGGAAAGTTATCATTTCTTGATAGAAAAGTTCTATGATAAAGTAAAAATCAATAGAGAACTTTTGGAAATTGGAATGAAAAAGAAAATTGCACTTTGTGAAAGAGTAGAAAGTCTTTTGTTAGAACCCTCAATCAACGATTCTTTCCGTCAATTACAAGAATGTCATCAATTATGGAAAGAAATAGGAAGAGTATCTGCCGATAAGAGCGATGAGATTTGGGAGAGATTTAAAAAGGCATCAGATGCTGTAAACAAGCGTTGTCAAGAACATTATGAGAAAATAAGAGAAGAACAAAATAATAATCTTTTGGCAAAAAAGGCTTTGTGTGAAAAACTTGAAGAATTATTGAAAACTGAACTTTTAACCGTTAAGGATTGGACAGAGGCTACAACAAAGGTTAATGAATTGTTTGATTTGTGGAAAACAATCGGTCCTGTGCCAAGAGAAGAGAACGAAAATATTTGGAATAGATTTAAAAAGCCAATAGATAAGTTCTACGAAGACAAGAAAGAGGCTTTTGTAAAAATGAAAGAATCGCAAGATGAAAACTATCAAAAGAAGGTAGAGCTTTGTCTTCAAGCTGAAGTAATTGCAGAAAGAAGCGATTGGAAACGTGCAACAGAGGATTTATTGAAATTACAAGAAGAATGGAAGAATGTTGGTTATGTATCAAAGAAACAATCCGATAAACTTTGGGTGCGTTTTCGTCAGGCATGCGATAAATTCTTTGAAAGAAAAGCACAAGACTATCAAAATCGTAAAGATAACGAAAGCGAAAATATAGCAAAGAAAGAGGCATTGATTCAGGCTGTTAAAGATTTTTCTTTTACCGAAGATAAACAACATAATTTAGATGTTATCAAAGATTTTCAACGTCAATGGTCAGAGGTAGGCTATGTTTCAACAGATGAAAGAAATCGCTTGTATGCAGAATTTCGCAAAGCAATTGATGCACATTTTGATAAACTTCAATCGGACTCAATGGAATCGAATTTGAATAACTACAAAATGAGATTGGAAGCAGTTGAAGGCAAGGTCAATGTGTCAAGAGAGAAGAAGGATTTATTGGATAAAATTCAAAAGCTACAAAACGATTTGAATGTTTGGGAAAATAATCTTGGATTTTTGGCAAGTAGCAAACAAGCCGATTTGTTAAAAGCAGAATTTGATAAGAAAATAGAAAAAGCAAAGGCTGAAATACAACTATTAAAGGCAAAAGTAAAATTATTGGAAGAAAGTGAAAAAGCAAAAAATGAATAAAATTTTTCACAAATATTGTTGCTATATATAAGAAAAGTTGTATCTTTGCAAACTGAAATTTAAAATAATGTTTAACAATCCGTTTGGTAAAAATGGGCCGAACGGCAAAAAAATTAAGAAATGAAAAAAGATATTCATCCAAAAACTTACAGACTTTGTGCTTTTAAGGATATGTCAAATGAACAAGTGTTCATCACAAGAAGTTGTGCTAATTCAAAAGAAGAAATAGAGATAGATGGAGTTTCTTATCCTCTAATCAAAATGGAAATCTCTAACACATCTCACCCTTTCTTTACAGGTAAAGTGAAATTAGTGGATACAGCAGGACGTGTTGATAAGTTCATGAACAAATACAAAAACAGAAAATCTCTTGTTAAGTAAATTTTAAAGGTTTTACATAATAAAAACGTTCTGAATTAAAAATCGGAACGTTTTTTTTTGTATTTTTGTAGCCTAATGTTAAATTTTTAATTTTTTTAAAGTAAAGACTATGAATTATATTTTATTTGATGCATCAAGAAACTCGTTACTACCACTTACATACACAAGACCTGTTTGTGATATAAGAATAGGAATCTTGACCATTAGAGAAAAGTGGGAAAAATATTTAGGAGAAAAAACCTCTACAATTACAGAAGATTATCTCTCTGTAAAGTATCCAACTCTTCAAGGTGAGGAAATGATGTTGATAAATGGAAGTATTTGTCCTACTTTAAAGTTGGTAGAGGCTATAAAGGGACTTAAAATTGGTCAAGCCTTGGTTAGCGGAAACAATGTGCTGGCTATGTACAAGACAAAAGAACAATTTTTGTCAGAAGAGGACTCTACTGAAGAAATAGAGGTAAATGAGGATTTTATAAAAATCACTAATCCTTGGGATGTTTTTGTTTTTAACGATAAAGCGTTGAGAGAAGATTTTAAATTATTGACCGAGGGTAGAAAGTCGGCTCCTTTGAGCAATACGAATAGAGTTGTGGGAGAAGAAAATATATTTTTGGAAGAGGGAGCAGAGGTTGAGTTCTCTATTCTAAACGCAAAAGAAGGTCCTATTTACATTGGCAAAGATGCTCAAATAATGGAAGGAAGTGTTGTAAGAGGTCCGTTTGCTATGTGTGAACATTCTGTCTTGAAACTCTCTTCTAAAATTTATGGAGCTACAACTTTGGGACCTTATGTAAAGGTTGGAGGAGAAGTGTCAAATGTTGTGATTTTCGGATATAGTAATAAGGCTCACGATGGATTTATAGGAAATTCGGTTATAGGCGAATGGTGTAATATAGGAGCAGATACAAATGCCTCAAACCTTAAAAATACATACGAAGAAGTAAGAGTGTGGAGTATAGAAAAGAATACCTTTGTGCCAACAGGTCAAACATTCTTTGGAACCATTATGGGCGATCACTCAAAGTGCGGAATAAACACTATGTTCAACACAGGAACAATCGTAGGTGTTAGTTCAAATATTTATGGACACGGATACCAAAGAAATTATATTCCATCTTTTGCTTGGGGAGGAATAATGGGTTTGAAATCCTATGATATAGATAAAGCAATAGAGGTTGCAGAAAAGATGTATCAAAGAAGAAATATTGTGATGAGTGATGAGGATAAATCTATTCTAAAAAATGTTTACACACAAACTCTAAAAAATAAGAAATTAAGATAATGTTAAATAAAGATTTGGTTGAATTGAGCGAACTAATGAGTGGGGGTGAGACTGAAATCATTCCTATAATGACTGAGGAGAATATAAAGGATTTGTCGGTTTCAGATATGCCGGAACTATTACCTATATTGCCATTAAAAGGAAATGTTTTTTTCCCAGGAGTGATAATACCGATAACCGCAGGGCGTGAAAAAAGCGTAAAACTTATAAAAACAGCCTATAAAAATAAACAAATCATAGGAATAGTTGCACAAAAATCTGCTGATATTGAAGATCCTACAACAGCAGACCTTTACAAAGTGGGAACAATGGCAAAGGTTATAAAAACTCTTAATATGCCAGATGGGACTACGATGGTTATTTTGCAAGGAATGGATAGGTTTTCTCTTGAAGAATTAGTTCAAACAGAACCTTATTGGGTAGGAAAAGCAATAGAATATCCCGATGGAGCAAAGGAATTACCAGAAAACTATATGGCACTTGCCGAGGCTGTGAAGGATATGTATCTTCGAGTGTTGAAAATGGTTCCAAATATTCCAGCCGATCCAAGTTTTGCAATCCAAAATATAGAGAATCCTTATTTCTTACTTAATTATGTCGCTGCTCATTTAGATGTAAATGTAAGCGAAAAACAAAAACTATTAGAAACAAACGACTTTTCAAAACGAGCAAATAAAGTTTTATCTATTTTAAGTAAAGAATTAGAACTACAAAAACTTAAATTAGAAATCCAAAAGAAAGTTTCTTCTGATATGGATAAGCAACAAAGAGATTATTTGCTTACTCAACAGTTGAAAACTATTCAAGAAGAATTAGGAGGCTCACCAAGCGATTTGGAAATCGAAGAATTGAGAAAGAAATCTCGCAATAAAAAATGGTCAGATGAGGTTGCAGAGATTTTTGAGAAAGAAATCAGAAAATTATCCAATATACATATTAGTTCACCTGATTATTCCATTCAGTTGAATTATTTGAATTTTATGTTGGATTTGCCTTGGAATGAATTTACCAATGATAATTTCGATTTAGTTAAAGCACAAAAAATATTGGATGCCGATCATTACGGATTGGAAAAAGTAAAGAAAAGAATATTAGAATATCTTGCGGTATTGAAACTAAAAGGTAATATGAAATCTCCTGTGCTTTGTCTTGTTGGACCTCCGGGAGTAGGAAAAACCTCTTTGGGAAAAAGCATAGCAAGAGCAACCGGAAGAAAATATGTAAGAATAGCCTTAGGTGGATTGGGAGATGAAAGCGAAATACGTGGACATAGAAGAACTTACATAGGAGCAATGCCGGGTAGAATCTTGAAATCTATTGCAAAGGCAAAGAGTGGTAATCCTGTTTTTGTCTTAGACGAAATAGATAAGGTACAAGGAATGAGTGCACATGGCGATCCAGCCTCAGCAATGTTAGAGGTGTTAGACCCGGAACAAAACACTGCATTTCACGATAACTATTTAGATATAGATTATGACCTTTCTAATGTAATGTTTATTGCAACGGCTAATAGTCTTTCAAATGTTCACCCAGCTTTAATTGATAGAATGGAAGTTATAGATGTTTCTGGCTACATTGAAGAAGAAAAACAAATGATTGCAACAAAGCATTTGCTTCCAAAACAATTATCAGAACACGGCTTAAACAAAAAACATATATCTCTATCAAACGAAACAATTTCGGCAATCATAAATCAATACACAAGAGAGTCGGGAGTAAGAAAATTAGATAAAGTCATAGCAAAACTTGTTCGTCATAGAGCAGTTCAAATCGTTAAGGAAGAAAAATACATAAAAGCAATAAAACCCTCAGACCTTCAAGAAATCTTGGGATTGCCTATTGCAGAGCACGATGTGCATTTAGAAAAAGATATGATAGGCGTTGTAACAGGTTTAGCTTGGACTTCGGTAGGAGGAGAGATACTTTTCATTGAGGCAAGCAAAGGAAAAGGTAAAGGAAATATCAATCTTACAGGAAATCTTGGTAATGTGATGAAAGAATCCGCAACTTTGGCATACGAATATATTAAATCAAACGCCAAAGAACTTGGATTGAATGAAGAGGATTTTGAAAATCAAGATATTTATCTTCACGTGCCAGAGGGAGCAACTCCAAAAGATGGTCCAAGTGCAGGAATAACAATGTTTACCGCAATATATAGTTTATTTAGTGGTAGAAAGGTTAATTCAAAGTTTGCAATGACAGGAGAAATCACTCTTAGAGGTTTAGTATTGCCTGTTGGAGGAATAAAAGAAAAGATTCTTGCGGCAAAAAGAGCAAAGATTACCGATATAACTCTTTCGGAAAGAAATCGTAAAGACGTAGAGGATATAAACAATCAGTATTTGGAAGGATTGACTTTCCATTATGTAAGTACGATGAGCCAAATTCCAGATTTAGTTTTAGAAAAATAGACAATGGATATAAAAGAAATAAAAAAGGAGTGTAAATTTAACCAAAGCAAGCACGATGCAAAGCAAAAAGCAAAACAAGAAGCCCTACAGAATCACGAAAACTATAAACAAGTCAAGGGAATCTATTCTACAAGAACATATAATGATTATTGCGAAAGTCTACGTATTTTTACAAACTACATCGTAAAGAACCATTCTGAAGTAAAAGATATAGAGGGCTGCAAGAAATACATTCCAGAATATGTAAACCATCTAAGAGATAAGGGGCTTTCGGAGTGGACGATACATAAATACTGCTATGCTCTTCGCTCTGCTTACCATTGTGAAATCTCTGATTTAAATATAACACTTGGGGAAAGAAGAAGGGCTGATGTCATAAGATGTAGGGATGCCGACGAATCACCAGAAAGAAACAACGAGAAATATGAAAATATGATTATGTTAATCAAAGCAACTGGTTGCCGACGAACAGAAGTCTTAAGGCTTCGCAAAGAGGATTTCCGAGAAAGAACTGATAAGGATGGAAACAAGACAGGGGAATTAGAAGTCTATAAAAGAGGCAAAAATGGAATCGAACGCTGGTGTCTTGTAAACCCTATCTATGCAGATTCGGTTAAACAATATATTTCAAATCACTACACAACAACTATCGCAGGAGAAGAAAGGCTATTTCGCAAAGCCGATATTCCTAAAAACATGCCTGTACATGACCTTCGTTCTGACTATTCCTGCGATTTGTATAAGTATTACGAAGAAAAAGGCTTCGCTAATGGAGAAGTGTATGCTTGTCGTCGTGAATTGAAAGGTTATAAATATGACAAGGGTATTTTAAGAAAAGTTTCCAATGATTTACAACACTCCAGAGACAATGTCGTTATAAATTATCTCTTTAAAATGAGATAAAAATTTATAATTATG
>CALEFF010000082.1 GCA_937876865.1 uncultured Bacteroidales bacterium
AATATAAAGAAAAACGCTCGTGAGTCTTTGTTTTATTTTGACTTACGAGCGTTTTGTTTTTTTTATTTCTTTGTTTTAACAAATTGAAACTGCGTTCTTATTCTTTTGTAGTTTAAGAAATTTATTATAACTTTGTAGGTTGAAAACAAAAACCATAAAATAAATTTAGGATTATGAAGAGAGTGTTTTTTATTTGTTTGATTATTCTTTCTATGGCCTTTCAATGTGGTCCGTATGAATGGAATGAGCCTTCTGTGATTGTGAAAAATAATTCTAATAGGGAGATTTCTTTGCAATTTACCGAGAAAGGCTGCTATAATGCAACAACTAATAGTTGGAAAATAGACACTACAAAAATCAATCTTTTGCCTGAACAAACTTTTTGTTTTCATGAAGGTGGTTTAACCGATGGTTATCAGGACGATCCTTACACACAAGAGCATCTTGATTGGGTTTTTTATTACAAACCAAACAATGACACTCTTTTAGTAAAGGATGCTTCAAACGAGAGTGAGGTTTTAAGGGTTTGGACAAAGAATTATGATATTACTTCTCCTCTTAGGGAATTTTTCCGTTTGACTGATTGGAAAAGAAAGTTAAATGGTGGTAATCAAAATAACGATGCTTTCGTTTTTGAGATTAAAGAAAGCGATTTTATTAACTAAAAATGCAATGTTTTTATGAAAAAGATTCTATTTGTTTTATTATCTATATTTTTATTCTCCTCTTGCATTGATGTAAACATAATGATTGAGGAAGATGAAGAGGCTTTTCCTACGGCTATTGTAAAGAATTGTACTGATAAGGAAGTAATTGTGCAATATCTTGCTTACGGTTCTTATTCTTATGTTGAGAATGAGGGTTATTATTCGCAAATGGACACAATAGAACACGTCTTAGAGCCGCAAGAATCTTTCATTTTGTTAGAGGGAGGAAAGAATGAAGGAACTTGTAGAGAGTATACGCAATGGGATCACGAAATGCGATTAAAAAAGGCTATTGATTGTTCGTTTGTTATAGTAAGAGAAAACAACGAAACGCAAGATGTGTTGAGAATTTGGGAGGAAATGGGATTTGAAGCTGAAAAAAGAGAATTTTATCGCCTGAGTGATTGGATTATTATAGAGAGAGGCGGAATACAAGAAAACGATGCGTGTTTGTTTGAGATAAAGGAAAGTGATTTTTCTTCTTAGTATTTTGCCAATATTTGTTTTTTTAGTATTTTTGTAAACTATTTTAAATCAAAAATTAAATGTTTACACTACTAAAAAAAGAGTTAAATTCGTTCCTTTCCTCGTTGATAGGTTATATGGCAATCGTTGTTTTTTTAGCATTCAACGGTTTATTTTTGTGGATTATAGAAGGAGATTTCAATGTATTTAGTTATGGCATTGCAGGAATAGATGGACTGTTTCTTTTGGCTCCTTGGATTTTCTTGTTTTTGATTCCTTCAATCACAATGAAGATGTTTGCCGAGGAAAAAAAGAACGGAACTATTGAACTTTTACTTACTAAGCCTTTGAGTGATATTTCTATTATTTTTTCAAAGTTTTTGGCAGGAGTTATACTTGTAATCATTTCTATTTTGCCGACTTTGATTTACATTATAGCGGTTTATCAATTAGGAAGTCCTAAGGGAAATCTTGATTTAGGCGGAATTATGGGCTCTTATTTAGGATTGGTATTTTTAGGTGCTATTTTCGTAGCGATAGGCATTTTTTGTTCTTCGCTAACCGATAATCAAATCATCGCATTCATTCTTTCGGTAGTCCTTTGTGCTTTTATGTATATTGGATTTGAGTTTGTGGCTCGCATTCCTATTATTTCGGAGATAGATTTATTGATTCGTTCTTTGGGAATAAATCATCATTATTCTTCTATTAGCAGAGGGGTGATAGATACTCGTGATGTGATTTATTATTTGAGTGCAATAGGATTTTTCTTATTATTAACAAAGTTGTGTTTAGAAAGTAGAAACTGGAAAAAGTAGAGTATTTTTTATGAAAAAGATAAATTGGAAAGCAATTTTTAAGCCAAGTAGCGTTAAAGCAGACGTAAAAAAATCTCATATCCTACAACTCGTTTTGGGATTGGTGATTATTATATTTTTAAACGTGATTGGTTATTTTTTCTTTGCAAGAATAGACCTTACACAAGAGAAACGCTACACTCTTTCGGAGTCTTCTAAAAAACTAATGTCTAATTTGGAAGATATTGTTTTCATTAGATGTTATCTTGAAGGCGATATTCCTTCGGAATACAAGAAACTAAGAAACGAAACAAAAGAAATGCTCGATCAATTTCGTGCATACAATCCTGATATTGAATATGAATTTGTAGATCCTAATGGTTTTGAAAACGCAAAAGACAAAAACGAGTTTTATCAACGTCTTTTTGAAAAAGGATTTAGCCCTCTTTTAACAACATCAACAAACAATAATTCACAAGTTCAACAATATATCTTCCCTTATTTAGAAATTACTTACAAAGGACGTACAACTATCGTTCCTTTGATTAGTTCAAAAAATGGTTTTTCCTCAGACGGTATAGTAAATGCCTCTATTGAAAACTTAGAATATAATCTCTATACTGCAATTCGTTCGGTTGCAACACAGCAAAGAGGAAAGGTTGCTTTTCTTTATGGACACGGAGAATGGCAAGTAGAGAATATTTGGGATTTTATTTCTTCTTTGAACGAATATTACACTGTTGATTCTATTTCTATTAACGAAAAACTAAATGCTTTAACCGAAAGGGTTTACGATAGTGTTAATCCTAATTTGGTTAAGATTAAAAATAAGTTTGATTGTTTGGTTATCGCTAAACCAACCTCTATTTTCTCTTATAAAGACCTTTATTTAATTGACCAATATATTATGCACGGCGGAAAAGTGCTTTGGTTGGTAGATCCTTTGCTTGTTTCAATGGATAGTTTACAAACACAAGCAAATACTTTTGCAATAAGTAATTTCACAGGTGTTGATGATATTTTATTTAGATATGGAGTTAAATTAAATACTAACCTTGTTACCGATATGCAATGTGCAAAAATTCCTATCGTAACAGGGCAATATCAAAACAATACTCCACAAATGACTTATTATCCTTGGAATTTCTTCCCTGAGATAAGCCCTAATGCAAATCATATTATATCCGATAAAATTTCTCCTGTAAAAATGGAGTTTGCTTCAAGCATTGACACAACTAATAGTCCTGCAAAGAAAACTGTTCTTTTATCAAGTTCAAACAGAACAAGGGTTTTAAACTCTCCTGTTAATGTTTCTTTGCAAATGTTAAAACAAAAACAAGACGCAAGCCTATTTAACTCCGGTACAAAAGACGTTGCAATATTATTAGAAGGAGAATTCTCCTCAGCATTTAAGAATCGTTTAACTCCTGAAATGGAACTAAACTCTCAAATGGCTTATAAAGATTTTTCTGACACAACTGCAATGATTATTATCGCCGATGGTGATGTTGTAAGAAACGATTTTATGAACGGTCAATTGCTTCCTTTGGGATATGACAAATATACTCGCAAGATGTATGGAAATAAAGAGTTTCTTGTAAACTGTGTGAATTATCTTTGTGGAGATGAGGATTTAATTCCTTTGCGTTCAAGAGAAGTTATAATGAGAAACTTAGACCTTGCAAAAGTAGAAAGAGAAAAAACTGCTTGGCAAATAGTAAATGTTGCATTACCTATTGTTGTAATTGTGTTATTCGGTGTATTATTGGCTATTTTGAGAAAGAAAACCTTTACAAAAACAAAATAAATCAAAGAAAATGAAAAGAAAAACAAAGAATAGAATAATTTTATTTTCAACTCTATTGCTTATAGTGGCGGTTGTTGTTGTTTTGTTATTAAGAGACAATTCCACAATAGAACAAAACTATCATATTGAGGAACCTAAAAGCATAACAAAAGTAATTATTGATGATAAAGACGGCAATCACCTTGAACTAATAAAAGAAACAGATAGCATTTGGAAAGCAAACAATTCTCCTGCTAATATGAAAGTTGTTGATATGCTTCTTTCAACTCTAAAAGATATGAGAATACGTGAACCAATAGCACAAGCAGCTCGTAACAACATTGTAAAACAATTGGCAGCAAGTGGAAAAACCGTAAAAATCTATCAAGATGCATACTCTATCAATCTTGGATTTATAAAACTCTTCAAGAAAGAAAAATTAACCAAAACCATATATGTCGGATCGGAAACACAAGACAATATGGGGACTTATATGATGATAAAAGGTGAAGACAATCCTTGTATTATCTATATCCCACGTCTTAAAGGTTATCTTTCCACAAGATTTTCTGCCTTAGAAGATTTTTGGAAATCGCACGCAGTATTCAAATACAATAAAGGAGAAATTGCTTCCTTAAAAGTAGAGATTCCAAATCAAAAGAACGAAAGTTTTTCCCTTACTCAAAAAGGAGACGGCTTTGATTTCACTCTTTTAGAATCAGGACAAAAACTACAAGCCTTTGACACTTTAAAAGTAAAAGCCCTTTTATCAAGTTGTTTTGAACTAAATTACGAATCAGTTGCAAAAAACATTAGCAAATTGGAACAAGACACAATTTTTGGCAAAGCACCTGCTTTCGTTGTAACTATAAAAGATAGCAAAGGTAAAGAAAACACTCTTAAAACCTATTCAAAACTACACGATCCTACAAGTATTGGAGAAAATGATGATGATTTTTATAGAATATTTGATGTAAATCGTTGCTATGCTCTTCACTCTGAAAACAAAGACACTTTAATTATGCAATTCTTTACATTAGATAATTTATTAAAACCTGCAAGTTATTATTTTTTAACAAAATAAAATTACAAATAAGTATAAACAAAAAAAACATTTAAGATATGAAATTTATGATTCATGGCGGTATTTTATCGCGTACATTACAATCAATTTCAGGCGTAGTGCCATCAGGAAAAACCCTTCCTATACTTTTGAACTATTGTGTAAAACTTAATGGTTCTCAACTTGTGATTACTTCCTCAGACTTAGAAACTACCATATCTGTAAAATTAGATTTAGAAACAGTAGATGCAAATGGCGTTAAGGAAATAGCAATTCCTGCCAAGATTTTCTCTGAAATCGTTAGTAGTCTTTCGTCTCAACAATTGATTATTGACATAAAAGAAGACTACTCAATAGAAATAAAAGCAGACGCAGGGGTTTACAACTTAGTTGGAGAATCAGCAGAGTCTTATCCAGCAGAAATAACTCTTGAAAATGCAGAAAAAAGCGTTTTTTCTTCAAGCGTAATGTCTAAGGCAATAAGTAAAACTATTTTTGCAACAGACACAACAGGAATTAGACCACAAATGTCAGGTGTATTATGCGAACAATCAGAAGAAGGAACAATTTTTGTCGCAACCGATGCACATAAATTGGTTAAATATACAAGAACAGATTGCAAACACGAAGAAGCGAAAAACTTTATCTTACCAAGAAAAACTCTTAGTTTCCTTAACAAACTTCTTGCCTCAAAAACAGAAGATATAGAAGTGGTTTGGTACAACAATGTAAACAACATAAAATTTGAATTTGACAATTATTGTGTTGTAAGCCGATTGATAGATGGAAAATACCCTAACTACAATATGGCAATACCAAAAAACAATCCTAACAAACTAATTATAGACAGAAATATGTTGTATGACTCAGTAAAGAGAGTGTCTTTCTTTGCTAACCCTGCAACAAATCAAGAAGTATTTAAACTTAGCGAAAACACATTAGTGCTTTCCGCACAAGACTCTGACCTTTCCACAAAAGCAACAGAGAAACTTTCTTGCAACTATCAAGGCGAAGAAATGGAAATAGGATTCAACGCCAATTTCTTATTGGAAATGCTCAACAATGTAGATTCTGAATTAGTGATAATTGAACTTTCTTCACCAGATAGAGCAGGAATAATCCTTCCATACGAAGAAGAAGCAAAAGAAAGCGAAGAAAACATTTTAATGTTAGTAATGCCAGTAATGTTAATCAACTAATTATACAAAAAAAATGAGAAAAGTAGTTTATTTATTAGCAGCAATCCTATTGTTATCTTCAACAGGATTTGCACAAAAGAAAAACAAAAAAGCAAAAGAAGAGCCAAAAGGCTATGTTTTCACTGCAATTAAAGACAATCCTGCAACAAGCGTAAAAGATCAAAATCGTTCAGGTACTTGTTGGTCTTATTCAGCATTGTCATTCATTGAATCAGAAGTATTAAAAGCAGGAAAAGGCGAAGTAGACCTTTCAGAAATGTGGATTGTTCGTAATGCTTACATGGAAAAAGCAGAACGCTACATCAGATTCCACGGAGCAGCAACATTTGCAGAAGGTGGAGCATTCCAAGACATTCCTTACATAATCAAAAAGTATGGTATAGTTCCAGAAGAAGCATACAGAGGATTGAATTATGGAACAGAACTTCCTGATTTCACAGGATTAACACCAGCATTAGAAGGATTCGTAAAAGCACTTGCTAACGGAAAAGTATTAACACCAAATTGGAAAGACGCTTTGAACGCATTATTAGATTCATACTTTGGACCAATGCCAGAAAAGTTCACTTATAATGGCGTAGAATACACTCCAATGTCATTTGCTAAAAGCCTTGGATTAGATTACAATGATTACATAGAAATAGGCTCATTCACACACCACCCATTCTATGAAACATTTATGTTAGAAGTTCCAGACAACTGGTTACACGCACAAATCTACAACGTAACCCTTGACGAAATGATAGCAATCATGGATAAAGCTCTTGAAGACGGTTACACAATCGGTTGGGGCTCAGATGTAAGTGAAAAAGGTTTCTCTTGGAAAAATGGAGTTGCAATCGTACCAGATGCAGAGAAAAAAGACCTTAGCGGAACTGAAAAAGAAAAATGGGAAAAACTTACTCCAGCAGAAAAAGCAGCAGCAACATATTCATTTGACGGCACTGCAAAAGAAAAAGTCATCACACAAGAAATGCGACAAGAAGGATTTGACAACTTCTCTACAACAGATGACCACGGAATGCACATAGTAGGATTATTCAAAGACGCAAACGGAAACAAATTCTACAAAGTTAAAAACTCATGGGGAGATAGCGGAAAATACAACGGTTACTTCTACGCATCAGAAGCATTCGTTCGCTACAAAACCATAGACATTCAAATCAACAAAAATGCTTTATCAGCAGAAATGAAGAAAAAATTAGGCTTATAATCAAAAGACCTAAACAAATAAAACAAAAAAGCGAGACTTAGTTCTCGCTTTTTTTATATAACAAAAGCACAGAGAAAAAACAACTCAAAGAAAAACACTCATTAGGCTTTGAGAAAATATTGACTTATGAGCATTTAGCTGTAAAATAAAATACTTTCTCCACAAGTTAAGCCCAAATGCTTGCGATATTTTCAACTTTAAGATTGCTGATTGCAAATTTTGAAAATATAAGCCCTTAACTAAAAAATCATAAAATCAAACACTTAACTTTTTAAAGCCCGAAATTTGCAAAAAAAGTCTTTGATTTTTCGGATTTTTTCTTTGTTTTTTCAAATTTTTTCAATGATTTTTCAAAATAAAAAGCCGATTTTCTTTCAACG
>CALEFF010000083.1 GCA_937876865.1 uncultured Bacteroidales bacterium
TCAAATCTTCAAAGTGGAACGTACATTGTAAGAATAAAAACACAAAGAGGCTTTGCAAACAAAAAGATTCTGATAGAATAAATCAAAGAGTTAGAAAAATATTTCTTTGCTTTTTTAAAATAATCCTAAGATTTTTTTTATTTTTTCTTAGGATTATTTTTCTTTTTCTTAGAATTATAAATTCTTTGTTGTATCTTTGCAAACTTAAACAAATAAACACAAAAAATTAAATGAAGAAAATTTTAATGACATTGGCTATGGCAATGATGACAACATTGCTTGTAGGACAAGTAAGTCCACAAGAGGCTGCTAAAATAAAGGCAGAAAACCCTTTGGTCAAGGAATGGAACACTCCTTTTCAAACTCCTCCTTTTGACCAAATAAAAACAGAACACTATAAGCCAGCAATTCTTTTGGCTATTGAGGAAGCAAAACAAGATGTAAACGCTATTATTGTTAATCGTGCTACTCCTGATTTTGCAAACACTATTGAAGCATTGGAAAGAGCGGGTAGTTTGTTAAACAAAGTGCTTGGAGTTTTCTATTGCATAGATGGATGTATGACTTCGCCCGAAATGCAAAAAATAGCAGAAGAAATTACTCCTGCTTTAACTGCATATAGTAGCGATATCAATATGAATCCTATTTTATTTGATAAAGTTAAACAAGTTTATGACAAAAGAGATGACCTTGCTTTGACTTTGGAACAAAGAACTTTGCTTGAAAACACTTACAAAGGATTTATTCGTTCGGGAGCATTGCTTAAAGGTGAAGCAAAAGAAGAATATCGTAAGATTTCAGAAGAATTAAGCCTTCTTTCTATAAAGTATCAAAAGAATACTTTGGCAGATCAAAATGCTTATTTCTTAAATGTTAAGAATAAAAAAGACTTAAAAGGACTTCCTGAATTTGCTTTAACCGCAGCTAAGGAAGAAGCAAAAGCAAGAGGTCAAAAAGGTTATACTTTCACTCTTCAATATCCTTCATACGGTCCTTTCTTAATGTATGCCGAAAATAGAGAATTAAGAGAGCAAATTTGGAGAGCATCAAACTCTGTTGCAAATCACAATGATGAACACGACAATAAAGAAATTGCAAGAAAGATAGCAAACCTTCGTTTAAGAGCGGCACAAATTCTTGGTTATGATTGTTATGCTGCATACGCTTTGGAAAATAGAATGGCACAAACACCTGCTAATGTAAACAATTTCTTGAACGATTTATTGAATGCTTCTATGCCTTTTGCGAAAAAAGACCTTCAAGAAGTACAAGAATATGCTAACAAAAACGGATTTGTTGGTGAATTGCAACGTTGGGATTTTTCTTATTGGAGTGAAAGATTGAAAAACGAAAAATATGCAATGGATCCTGAGTTAATGAAACCTTATTTCAAATTAGAAAATGTAAAGAAAGGTATATTTGACTTAGCAGGTAAGCTTTACAACATTGAATTTAAAGAAAACACTCAAATAGCAAAATATCACCCTGATGTAACAATATATGAAGTATATGATAAGGCAAATGGAAAATTCCTTGCTGTGCTTTATATGGATTTCTTCCCAAGAGAAAGCAAACGTTCAGGTGCTTGGATGACATCTTTCCGCGATCAATACAAAACAGCTGATGGAACAGAAGTACGTCCTTTGATTCAAATGGTTTGTAACTTCACAAAACCAACTAAAAAAGAACCTTCTCTTTTAACATTTGATGAAGTAAATACATTCTTACACGAATTTGGTCACTGCTTACATGGAATATTTGCAGAAGGAACTTATTCTTCAATCACAGGTACAGCAGTATATAGAGATTTCGTTGAATTGCCAAGTCAAATAATGGAAAACTTTGCAACAGAAAAAGAATTCCTTGATATGTTTGCCGTTCATTACAAAACAGGTGAAAAAATTCCACAAGAATTAGTAGATAAACTAATAGCATCTGAAAGATACCTTGCAGGTTGGTATTCAGTTCGTCAATTATTCTTAGGAATGATAGATATGCAATGGCACACAATCACAAAAGAATTCACAGGAAATGTAACTGCAATAGAAGATGTAGTTAGTCAAAAAGCAGAATTACTTCCAAGAGTTGAAAATGCAATGATGACAACTTCATTCGGACATATTTTCTCTGGTGGATATGCAGCAGGATATTATGGATATAAATGGGCAGAAGTTCTTGATGCAGATGCTTTCTCTTTATTCCAAGAAAAAGGAATCTTCAATCAAGAAGTAGCAAATTCATTCCGTCAAAATATTCTTTCAAAAGGTGGAAAGAAACACCCAATGGAACTTTACAAAGCGTTCCGTGGTCAAGAACCAACTAACAAAGCATTGTTAAGAAGAAGTGGTTTTATAAAATAAATCATTGTTTTTTTCAGTTATTAAGGCGTGGGGTTATTATTTCTCCACGCTTTTTTTTAAATATATTAGTGATATGAAAATAGTAGCCGTAGAACCAATAGGCATAAGCCAAGAAAGAGCAAAGCAGTTAGCAGAAATTTATGCTCAAAAAGGTCATCAATTCGTAGTTTATCCCGATAGAAAGGAAGATGCTCCAACTTTGATTGAAAGAATGCAAGGAGCAGAGGTTGTAATTGTTTCAAACATTCCTTTAAGAAAAGAAGTGTTGCAAGAATGTAAAGACTTAAAATTCTTAAATGTTGCTTTCACAGGCTTAGACCACATAGATCAAGACTATTGCAAAGAGAATAATATCTTAATTCGTAATGCTTCGGGCTATGCTACAACAGCCGTTGCAGAATTAGCCGTAGGACTTATGTTAGATGTGTATAGAAAAATAACAGAGTTTGACTTTGCAACAAGAAAACTTGGAACAAGAAACAATATCTTAGGAAGAGAACTTAGAGGTAAAACAGTAGCCTTAATAGGTACAGGTGCAATAGGTTTAGCGACTGCAAAACTATTAAAAGCCTTTGGTTGTAAACTCATAGCTTATTCTCGCAGTGAAAGAAAAGAGGCTTTGGAATTAGGAATTGAATATCTTTCGTTAGAGGAAGCAGTGAAACAAGCAGATATAATTTCACTTCACACACCGCTAACAAATGAAACTAAGAATCTTATTAGTAAAGAAATCATAGACCTTTGTAAACCAAGTGCTATAATAATAAACACAGCAAGGGGAGGAGTGATTGATAATCTTGCCTTAGCAAATGCTTTGAATGAAGACAGACTTGCAGGAGCAGGAATAGATGTTTATGAAAAAGAACCACCATTAGAGGAAAACCATCCTTTACTTTCGGCAAAGAATACGGTGCTTTTACCTCACGTTGCTTACGCTACAAGAGAGAGTTTCGATATTAGAATAGATATTATATTAAATAATTTAAAAGAATACATCAATGAATAATTTTGAATTTAGAAATCCTACAAAGATTCTTTTTGGACAAGGACAAATTGCTAAACTTAGCAAAGAAATAGATAAAAGCCGTAAAATACTTTTAACATACGGAGGAGGCTCAATAAAGAAAAACGGAGTATATGACCAAGTTATGAAAGCCTTAGAGGGTTATAATGTAATAGAGTTTGGAGGCATTGAAGCAAATCCTGATTATAATACCTTAATGCGTGCTGTTGAGATATGTAAAAAAGAAAATATTGACTTTATCTTAGCAGTTGGAGGAGGTTCTATTATAGATGGAACAAAATTCATTGCAACTGCTGCACGTTTTGAAGGAGAAGATGCTTGGGATATTCTTTTGAAAAAAGCAGGTCGCTTACCTAAACCAATAGATTTTGCAAGCGTTTTAACACTTCCTGCAACTGCATCGGAAATGAATAATGGTGCTGTTATTTCAAGAAGAGATAGAGCAGAAAAACTTGCTTTCCACAATCCACAAGGCTATCCTATTTTCTCAATTCTTGACCCTAATGTAGTGCTTTCATTGCCTAAGAAACAAATTTCAAATGGAATAGTAGATATTTATGCTCATACCTTGGAACAATATTTAACTACTTGTTTAGATACTAAGGTTATGGATCGTTGGGCTGAGAGTCTTTTGCTTACTTTGATAGAAGAGGCTGAGGAACTTATGAGTGAAAATCCTTCATACAACTCTTGTGCAAACTTTATGCTTACTGCAACAATGGGATTGAATGGATTTATCGCTATGGGTGTTGAAGAAGATTGGGCAACTCACATGATAGGACACGAACTCACTGCATTGTGTGGATTAGATCACGGAGAAACTCTTGCAATCGTTCACCCTGCACTTATGGACGTGATGAGAGAGGAGAAAAAAGGCAAGTTGTTGCAATATGCTAAAAGAGTATGGGGCATAAACCTTGAAGACGAAAACAAAGCAATAGATTTAGCAATAGAAAAAACCGAAAACTTTTTCCGTAGCATAGGAAAGAAAACACGCCTAAGCGAAAACAACATTGGAGACGATGTGATAGAGGAAATTGTTAAACGCTTTACCGAGAGAGGTTGGTGTGTAGGAGAAAGAGGTATTGTAACTCCTGAAAAAACAAGACAAATACTTCAAAGAGCAAAATAAAAGAATTTATTAAAGTATCGCAGCAACCTTTCGTATGCTTTCAAGCTTGCGAACAAACGATATGTCTTGTTTTGCAATTTGCATATTGTAGTCAAATTGTATTCGCATAAGCAAACCAGCGTTTATATCCAAAGCAGCTTCAAATAACATTGCAGTTTGGGTAGTGATTGTGCGGCGACAATTCAATATGTCATTAAGTATTTTATAAGAAATACCCATTTGCTCAGCAAGTTTTGTTTGCTTTATGTTGCGATACTCTATTTCCTCCTTTAATATTTCGCCCGGGTGAATAGGACGTTGGCAAGTATATTTTCCCATTTTCCTCGTTTATTTATAATGATTTGATAATTCTAAAATATTGCATATAGTAACAACCGTTTCGCTTGAAATTTGTTTTACAGTAAATTCTATTCTATATTGATCGTTTACTCTTATTGAAGAAATCCCTGCTTTATTTCCTTTCAAAACCTCGTAATTAAGAGAACGGAATCTAAATAAATCTTCTATACAATCAGCTTGTTCAAGTGTTTTGATACGCATTTGGTATCGTGATACTATTTGTGGTTGAAAACGATATTTCTTATTTGTCGTCTTACCCGTTTCGTATAATTGTCGAAGATACTCCTTTTCAAAGTTTATTTCCATTCTTACACTCTGCAATTCATATTGCAAAGATAAGATTTATTTTTAAATATCCACTATATAAGTGGAACGATTTTTTTCTTTTAATTCAAAAATCATATTTATTTTTAATAATGTTTATCTGTTAATTCTTTATTTCGCTAAAATTTTTCTTTGTTTTAGTAAATTTTTTCTTTGCTTTATCAAATTTTTTCTTAGCTTTATTTTTCTCATTCTTTGACTTCGTGAAATTATCCTCCGATGATAATTGTTTTTCATCCGATGGTAATTTCTGTTGCTCCGAGATGATTTTTTCTTTCTTCGATGTAAACTTCTTTAAGTCTTGTTTTATTTTCGCACTTTAATAAAAAGTTTATTACCTTACAATCAAAAACCGCAGAATTAACCCTGCGGTTTTTTTTATTGGTGATTTAATTATTCAAAATGCAAAAAGAACCAAATAAGAACCAAAAATAATTTGGTTGAAATAAAATTACTTTATACCTTTGCCAGTGATTTTAGTTTTTAACCCTTAGAAAAGGAGGAGAAAAAGGAGAAAAAGAAAAATTATAATTTAGACTTAGAAAATTTTAACGACATAAAATAGCGTTTTTGCTTATTATTGGTTTCTTGAAACTTCGACAATTTCAAAAAATGTACCAAAAAATAAGTGAAAAACGCTCACGTATCACAGCGTGGGCTTTTTCTTATTTGGTACATTAGGTAGTCGAAGACCTCAAGAAACGATAAGAAAAAAGTCCCACGCTTTTTTATGCCCATAAGTCAAACTTTCGGAAAAATATCTCGCCTTTGGGACTTGGGCAAATCAGATTTTAAATAATTAAAACTTTAAAAAATGGAAAAAGAAATCAATGGCATTGTTCTAAACAGAATGTATTCAGGTTCATATCTTGAAAACAATTTAGGACACGAGGTTATAAACCTCTATCAAGCAGACAACGGAAATCATTATCTTTATCTTCTTGACGATGGAATGTTTGCAAAAGAACGCAAAGGAGAGATAAAGTATATGTTAATGGTTAAATCTTTTGATAAAGACATTCACGAAGTTGTTGGATTAGCAAAAAATTTAACTGATAGCCTTGAAGATAGCGATGAACTAATATTTGAAAATCAAAAACATTTCCATTCAAACGGCGAAGAAAGTGTTTGCTATGGAGGAGTTAATGTGTTTGAAATATTTGAACTTAATAAATCTCATCAAGACTTGTGCATAACATATAAAGCAGAAGAGATATTTGTTCCTAAAAAGGATTATAAATTATTTATACGTTATAATAGCACTTGCAAAATTGACAATGGAGATTATTACAGCATATTCAATATAAAAAGTTACAATGAAGCTCTCTCTTCTCAAAAGCAATATATTATGCCTTCAAGAGAAGATGCAGTAAAACAAAAAGATTATGAAATTTTGCTAAAACTTATAGACACTGATAATAACGATTTTTGGGAAAAATGCGAAAACAAAGTGCCTAAATATATACCAAAAAGCAAAGAAAAGTCTATGCACAATGAATTTATTAATAAGATAATTTATTTAAGTAAGTAAAAAACAAAAAGAAATGAAAAAGATTTTAATTTTAATTTGCACTCTACTATGTGCAAACGTGCTTTTAGCACAAGATTACTTTCGTGTAGGACAATTGTATTATTATGTCTCTTCCAATAGTTCTGTAGTGGTTTTTGGTTATAATAGAAGTAATCCTCCTACTGATTTATTTATTCCTTCAACAATAACTTATCAAGGAACAACTTATAGTGTTATTGGGATTGATGAATATACGTTCTTTCGCTATTTAAATGCAGGAGATGTCGCATATTCTCCTTGTACAACTTTAACTTCTGTTACTATTCCTAATAGTGCTATTTTTATTGGAGACAATGCGTTCTATGGTTGCAGTAGTTTAACTTCTGTTAATATTGGTAATAGTGTTACTTCTATTGGGGGTGGTGCGTTCTATAATTGCAGTAGTTTAACTTCTGTTAATATTGGTAATAGTGTTACTTCTATTGGAGCAGCTGTGTTCTATAATTGCAGTAGTTTAACTTCTGTTACTATTCCTGAAAGCGTTACTACTATTGGTGGTGCAGTATTTTTTGGATGCACTAATCTAACATCTGTTACTTTATCTAATAATATAACATCATTACCTTCATTTCTTAATTCTGATGGAGATTATTATGGTGTCTTTGAACGTTGCATTAGTTTAATATCTATTGATATTCCTAATAGTGTTACTTCTATTGGAGAAAAGGCGTTCTTTAATTGCAGTAGTTTAACTTCTGTTACTATACCAGATAGTGTTACTTATATTGGGCTTAGTGCGTTCGAATATTGCGAAAGTTTAACTTCTGTTACTATTCCTAATAGTGTTACTTCTATTGGAGATTATGCGT
>CALEFF010000084.1 GCA_937876865.1 uncultured Bacteroidales bacterium
AGAAAATCGGCTTTTTATTTTGAAAAATCATTGAAAAAATTTGAAAAATCAAAGAAAAAATTAAAAAAATCAAAGACTTTTTTAGCGTTTTCAAGGCTTTAAAAAGTTAAGTCATTGATTTACTGCTTTTTAGTTAAGGGTTTATATTTTCAAAATTTGCAATCAGAAATCTTAAAGTTGAAAATATCGCAAGCATTTGGCGTTAAATGGAGGGAAAACTAATTTATGGCTTGTTAGAGAAGTGTTGTGGTGTCTTGAATTTCTCAAAAAAATAATGAAGTCTTTAAATAGGTCGTAATAAAAATTTATGTATCTTTGCAATATGGAGATTAGGGACATTTTACCTGCGTTTTCTTTGGGGCTTTCGCCTATGGAAGCAGTTACAACGCCGTGTTTTCGTCAGATTTGCAAGACTTACGGGGCTGATGTGCTGTTTAGTGAGTTTATTTCCTCTGATGCACTGACTCGTGGCATTGAGTCGTCTTGTAAAAAGATGAATTTTGATGAGTCGGAACGTCCTTTGGCTGTGCAGATTTTTGGAAATAATGAGGCGAGTCTTGTTTCTGCTGCTGAAATTGCAGTGGAATCGGGTTGTGATTGGGTGGATATAAATTGGGGTTGCCCGGTTAAAAAGGTTGCGGGTAAGGGTTGTGGTAGTGGTATTTTGAATGATATTGACAAAATGGAGTTTTTGACCAAGCGAGTGGTGGAAAGTGTGAAGGTTCCGGTGAGTGTGAAAACTCGTTTGGGGTATAGTGATGACAATAAGCCGATTGTTGAGGTTGCTGAAAGGATGCAAGATGTGGGAGTGCAGTTAATTAGTATTCATGGTAGGACTCGCTCTCAAATGTATAAGGGTGAGGCGGATTGGTCTTTGATTGGTCAGGTGAAAAACAACTCTCGTATGAGGATTCCTGTCTTTGGCAATGGAGATATTGACTCGGCGGAAAAGATGTTGGAGTATAAAAATAGATATGGAGTAGATGGCATCTTGATTGGAAGGGCTGCGATGGGTAATCCTTTTATTTTTGCTCAGTGTAAAGATATTTTAGAGGGCAAAAATCTTAGTTTGTTTCATATAAAAGAAAGAGTTGCTGTTTGTAAACAACATTTAGAGGGGTTGAAAGAGTGGAGAGGAGATAGGTATGCAATTCTTGAAATGCGAAAGTTTTATAGTGGATATTTTAAGGGATTGAATAATTTTAAGCCTTATAGGATTCGTTTGGTTACAACTAATAGTTACGAAGAGATTGAAGAGATTTTATCGTTGGTAGAAAAGGATTTTGATTATGAATTTTAGATTGCAATCGGATTTTAAACCAATGGGAGATCAACCCGAAGCAATTGAGCAACTTGTTCAAGGTGTTAAGAACGGTAATCGTTCACAAGTGCTTCAAGGTGTAACGGGTAGTGGCAAGACTTTTACTATTGCAAATGTGATTGAGCAATTAGGAAAGCCAACTCTTATAATGAGTCATAACAAAACGCTCGCTGCACAGTTGTATAGTGAGTTTAAGAGTTTTTTTCCTGATAATGCTGTTGAGTATTTTGTGAGTTACTATGACTATTATCAGCCTGAGGCTTATATTGCAACGACTAATACTTATATAGAAAAGGATTTATCAATCAATGAAGAGTTAGAGAAACTTAGACTTGCTTCTGCTTCTGCTCTTTTGTCGGGTAGGAGAGATGTAATCATTGTTAGTAGCGTTAGTTGTATTTATGGAATTGGTAATCCTGAGGATTTTAAGAATGGAACAATGTATATTTCGATTGGGCAAAGGCTTGAAAGAAATAAATTTTTGTTGGATTTGGTCGATAGCCTATATTCAAGAAACGAAATAGAGTTTTCTCGTGGAAAGTTTAGGGTTAAAGGAGATGTAATAGATATTTATCCTCCTTATTTAGACTATGCTTACCGTTTAATCTTTTGGGACGATGAGGTTGAAGCAATTGAAACAATAGAACCAACGACAGGACAAAGAATTGATAAGAGAAGCGATATTGTAATCTATCCTGCGGGGAATTTCCTTACTAATAAAAACACTTTGCCAAAGGTTTTGCGTCAAATACAAAGCGATATGTTTGAGCGTTGTGAGGAGTTTAGGAGTTTAGGACTTCATTTAGAGGCAAAAAGGCTTGAAGAGAGGGTAAATAATGATTTAGAGATGTTGCAGGAGTTAGGTTATTGCAGTGGAATTGAAAACTATTCTCGCTATTTTGACGGACGTAAACCTGGAACACGCCCTTTCTGTTTGATAGATTATTTCCCTGATGATTTTCTTCTTGTGATAGATGAAAGCCATGTAACCGTTCCTCAAATTAGAGCGATGTACGGAGGCGACCGTTCAAGGAAAGAATCCTTGGTGCAGTATGGTTTTCGTTTGCCCTCAGCCTTTGATAATCGTCCTTTAAAGTTTGATGAATTTGAACAACTACATTCCGAAACTATATATATATCTGCTACTCCAGCAGACTTTGAAATAGAACAATCAGAGGGCGTAATAGTAGAACAAGTTATTCGTCCAACAGGACTTCTTGACCCTTTGATTGAAATACGTCCTGCTCAAACTCAAATAGATGACTTATTAGATGAAATAGAGAAAGTTGTAGGAAAAGAAGAAAGGGTATTAGTTACCACTCTCACAAAAAGAATGGCAGAAGAATTAAGTCGCTATTTAACAAATCTTGGAATAAGAAACAGATATATTCATTCAGATGTAGAGACTCTTGAACGTGTTGAAATAATGCAAGATTTGAGAGCGGGAGTCTTTGATGTGTTGATAGGAGTAAATCTTTTGAGAGAAGGATTGGATTTACCTGAGGTTAGTTTAGTTGCTATTCTTGACGCAGATAAAGAAGGATTTTTAAGAAATGATAAATCGTTGATTCAAACTATTGGTCGTGCTGCAAGAAATGCTAATAGTAGAGCAATTTTATATGCAGATAAAGTAACAAAATCAATGCAGAAGGCAATAGATGAGAACGAAAAGAATCGAAAAAAACAAGATGAATACAACAAAAAACATAATATAATTCCCAAACAAATAAATAAAAAACTACATCAAAACAATATTACCCCTACTAAAAACGTATTAAATGATAGACCAACTCAAAAACCTGAAGTTGTTTTAAAGGAAAAATCAATAAAACAATTGGAAGAATTGATGTATAAAGCTGTTGAGGAGTTGGATTTTAATAAAGCAGCGGAATATAGAGATGCAATATTTAAATTAAAAGAAACTGAAAAATAAACGAGATATGGAAAACAATGAAATAAAACAATTAGAAACTATTTGTGCACCAGCAACTCCTAATGCTACCTCTGCAATAGGAATAATTAGAGTTTCAGGAAGAAGTGCTGTTTCTATAATAAAAGAAATCTTTCGCACAATCAAAGGAAAGAAAGCAGATTTTTCCTATTCGGTTAAACCTAAAATAAGAATTGGATATATAATTGATGAATACAAAAATATAGTTGATGAGGTTGTTTGTTTAGTTTATCACGCTCCACGTTCATATACAGGAGAGGATTTAATAGAAATACAACACCATGGTTCGCCATTTATACAACAAGAAATCATTAAAATACTTCTTTCAAACGGAGTGAGAATGGCAAAAAACGGAGAGTTTTCTCAAAGAGCCTTTCTTAATGGTAAACTAAATCTTTCACAAGCCGAAGCAGTAGCCGATTTAATATCTTCACGTACAGCAATAGCACATCAAATTGCATTAAATCAACTAAAAGGGGGATATCAAAAAACATTAAAAGCATTAAGAGGTGAACTCCTTAATTTATTAACTCTATTAGAATTAGAATTAGATTTTTCAGAGGAAGATGTAGAATTTGCACAACGCAAAGCCCTTGAAGAATCGATGACTAATATTGAAAAAACCTTGGAAATACTTATTGAATCTTTTGATACGGGTAATGCTTTTAAAAATGGAATTCCTATTGCAATCATAGGAAAACCAAATGCAGGCAAATCCACATTGTTTAATGCAATACTTAACGATGAAAGGGCAATAGTTTCTCCTATTTCAGGTACAACAAGAGATACAATAGAGGAAATAGTTAATATAAATGGAATAGAATATAGATTCATTGATACAGCTGGAGTAAGAGAGGCTACAGACCCTATAGAAGAAGAAGGAATTAAACGCTCATACAAGTCAATAGAAAACGCAAATATCATAATGTATGTAGCCGATGTTACAGAAATGTCTCCTTCCGAAGCACAATTAGATTTGATAAAAATAGATGAAGAAATAAGTTTGGAAGGTAAAAAAATAATAATGGTTGCAAATAAATTTGACGGAAAATTACGTGTAAAAGAAATAAAAGAATGGGGAAATTTAGGAGCAGTAAAAACAATTGCCAAAGACAAAGAAGGAGTAGATGAAATAATAAATAGAATAACTACTATATCAGAAAATAGTATGTATAACTCGAATATTCTTATTACTAACGCAAGACACTACGAGGCAATGAAAAAATCTGTTGCAGCAATCAAAACCGCAAAAGAAAATTTATTAAATGAAAGCCCAACAGATATAATAGCAATAGACATAAGAGAATCTCTACACTATTTAGGCGAAATTACAGGAGAAGTAACAACAGAAGAAGTCCTTGCAAACGTATTCTCAAAATTCTGCATCGGAAAATAAATAGCTTATTATCAAATAGTTAAATCAATCATAATTGATTAATATAGCACTCTTTACGGGTGCTATTTTTGTTTGTGCAAGCATCGTTGTTAATCGTTGCTAAGCCTTTTTACGCCTGTTTTTGTACCTCCTGTGTACCTCGCCGCTTGAAATGCGATTTTGCGTTGGCGAGGTGATGGACAAAGTTGACAATGGTTTACAATAGTTTACGATAGTTGACAAAAAACAGGAGAAATAAACATTAAAAACAATGTAAAAATGGCTACAAGCAGTATTAGAATTACGAAAATTTGCCAATGGTGTGGAGTAGAGTTTGAAGCTCAAAAAGTATCTACAAAGTATTGCTCGCATCGTTGTGCCAATCTCGCCTACAAACAAGCAGTGCGAGACAAAAGAGTAAAGCAGGCAGCGGCAGAAACGCTCTCAATCAAATTGGAAAAGCCAATAGAAAATGTAAAGGACAAAGAGTATCTATCATTTGCCCAAGCAGGAAAACTATTAGGGCTATCTCGTCAGGCTGTATATAATATGGTTAAGGCTGGGAATCTTAAAGCATCAAAAATTAGTAGCAGATTGTCTTTTATAAGGCGAGTAGATATAGATGCTATGCTTGAAAATAGACCATACAAGACATTGCACCCTAAAGATACTGTCCCCATCACCGACTTCTACACCACAGCCGAGATTAAAGAGAAATTTGGTGTTAAGGAGTCGTGGATTTATGAGATTGCGAAGGAGCATAATATCCCTCGCACATTCAATCGTGGCAGAACCTATTGGAGCAAGAAACATATCGACTCCTACTTTGCCAAGAAAGCTCCTGATGTGAGCATTACAGAATGGTACAGCGTGGCGGAGTTGCAGGAGGAGTTCGGTATGACGCTATCGGCAATCTACATCTTTGCATATAAGAATGTAACTCCCAAGCGCAAG
>CALEFF010000085.1 GCA_937876865.1 uncultured Bacteroidales bacterium
TTTGTTTTTAAATCTGTATTATTTTTCTTTTTTACATTTTCTTTTGTTTGTGAATCTGTATTATTTTTCTTTTTTACATTTTCTTTTGTTTTTAAATCTGTATTATTTTTCTTTTTTACATTTTCTTTTGTTTGTGAATCTGTATTATTTTTCTTTTTTACATTTTCTTTTGTTTTTAAATCTGTATTATTTTTCTTTTTTACATTTTCTTTTGTTTGTGAATTAGTGGAATTTTGTAAAGCAGATTTTAATTTTTCGCACGACCAATTATTGCAACGTATTTGCTTTGCGTAAAATGTTATTTTATTAGTTGGTGCATTATAATTTAATAATACGAGATTATAATTCCAATATAAAGATATTACCGTTTTTTGTATTTTCTTACTACACTTATAGTAACGTAAATAGAATCTTTTTGTATTTTGAAGATTTTTTATAGAAAGTGTTAATTGTGGACACTTTGTTTTTATGTCTAAACAAATTTTTAATAAATCATACTCCAATTCATTAAAATACTCTTGGTATTCGGATAATAATTTTCCTATTTCCCAATACAATTCAACTAATGCATTTTCTTGTTTGGTTGCATAAAAACGAGAATTTTCTACTACTCCTATAAATTGTAGTAACAATGGAGAATATTCAATATCATTAGTGTTTTTATTCATACTACATTGAAATAATCTTTAAGCATTATGTTCATCAAACTTTGATTTCAAATTATTCAAAGCACTTTTTCTTCTTGCTTCTTCTAAATAAGATTGAGTCTCAATATTATGTTTTGCTATTTCTTCTAACTTTTTATTTTCTTCCTCTTGCATCATTGCTGCAAGTTTTAAAATGTCTTCTTTAGACAATCCTGATTCTTCAAATTTTTTATAGACTTGACGTTTTTCCGATTCTTTTTCTATTTCTTCTAATCTCTTTTCTGCTTTTTCTTCATCAAGAATTTCTACATTTATTTTATCATGCAACATTAGCATAAGTTCAATAATTTCTTTTTCTTGCATTTTATCTATATTGTATTCCATATCACTTGTTTTTATAATGTCCACATTTTCTTCTATTTCTTCTTCATTTAATTCATTTGTTTCAATATTAGGCGTATTGAAATTAAAATAGATATTTAAGTATTTTGTAATATTCTCATAAGATTCCCCAATCTTATATCGATAAAATTCCCAAACTTTACTCAATAGATATTTTAATCGTTCTAATTTATCTTTATTATTTAGATTTACTTCAATATAATGAATATCATCTTCTAGAATCTTTGGTCGGCGAATAGATGTTTTTTCTGTTGTTATTTGTAAATACTTCATATCTTCGGGGGTAAGAACTAATTCAACAGTCTGATAAAGTGAATCAAGAAGCCTTCTTGCAAATTCGCTTTCACTTATACGTTTTGTATGTTCATATTTACTAGAATTTCTTCTATCCACCCATAATTGAATCTCTCCATTAAATAATAATCTATTAACAATATCAACATAACAATCAACGAATTTTTTATAGAAAATAATTTCCCAATTAGCCAAAAAATTATCATCTTCATCTAATCCATAATCTTCTATAATTTTGCAATAAAAGTTCTTTTTACCCTCTGCTTCTTCATTTGGAATATCAAATATACTAATGAATCCGTCATTGTTTTCTTCGCTTTCTTTTTTCATTTTGAATTCTTTTAACATTTCTAATTGTTCGTTTGTTAATTTTGAGTTAGGGCTTAATTCTATTTCATGTTCTAAAAAGAATTGTATAATACTATCTACTTCTATGTTTAATTTTTTTGCAACATTGACAATAGATAAGTCATCTTTTTCTTCTACATTAGAATATTGTAGCTCAAAATCATCATCTGCTTCTTCTATGTCAAAGAACTTCGGTCTATATATTTCTTCTGCTGTTAATTCGTAACCTCTTTTGTCATCATAATCTTCTTTCCCTTCAAAATGATACTGCCATTGTCTATTTGAAGAAGGTAAACCAAATATATTATAAAGCCCTACATTATCTAAAAAGATTGTTTTTCCTTTATTTTTTGATATTCTTAACCCTCTACCTACTTGTTGTAAATACATTGAAAGAGATTTTGTGGGTCTTGCAAGTTGAATACATTCAACATCGGGACAATCAAAACCCTCGCTAAATATATTCACATTACAAATTATAGTTATCTCTCCTTTTCTAAATTGATTAACGTAATTATCTCGCTCTTCTTTTGGGGTATCACTATCTATTGCAACGCATTTATATCCTATTTTAATAAATTCTTGACAAAGGTTTTGATTATGTTCTTTATTTATAGTATAAACTATTGTTTTCTTTCCATTTGCATGTTTTAACCAAGTCTTTACAACTTTTGCTCTTATTTTCCTATTATCCAAAGCATTTGTCATTGCTTCTTCTGAATAATCTCCAGTGTTTTCTACTTTGAGATTATAAATTTCTAATTGTAGTTTTGATGTTGGAGCAATAGAATAATATTCGTATTCACTTAAATAACCTTCTTTTATAAATTTACTTATAGGTTTGCTTCTAACTAAAATATCAAAAGTATCTGTAAAAGGTTGTCTATTTAAACGATAAGGGGTTGCGGTAACGCCAAGAAGATATGCTTCGGGGAAGGCTTTTCTTATTTTTTGATAACTATCAGCTAATATATGATGAGCCTCATCGCAAATTATGAAATCAAACTCATTGTCTTTCCATTTATTTAGTCGCTTTTCTCTTGCAAGAGTTTGTACCATTGCAACTTGAATATGATACATCTCATTATCACGTTTGCCACTTTGTATAGTGCCATGAGCTAAACCATACTTGTCGTACAAAGTTTTTTGTACTTGTTCAACAAGTTCTTTCCTATGAACAATAATTAAAAACTTTTTTAGTGGTGGGTTATCATAGAAATGATTCCACAAATCCTTGATAATAGAAGCAAAAAGCATTGTTTTTCCTGTGCCTGTCGGCATTTGCATCATAACGGACTTATTACCATTTTGCCATTCTTTAAATACATTTTGTTTCATCTCCACTTGATAGGGACGAAGCTTAGTATTCTTTTGCTTTATTTCCGAGAAATTCATAAGGTCAGGAATTAAAAATTATTCATCGTATGATTCAAAAGATGTAGGTATTTGTTTTTTATCATTACATATAATACCTTTTTGATTTAAATCTCTTAATCGTTTTACAACATTGCCTTTTCCTGTTGTTAGTTGTCCTTTTGCTTTTTCGTACCCTTCTTTTGCTTTTAAAATTTCTTCTCCTACTTTTTCAAAAGTAGTTAAAAATCCAACAATCTTATCATAAATAGCACCACATATAGTTGCCATTTCTTTTGCTTCTTTATTTCTTACATCTATTTTCCATATGTCCGCTATTAATCGTAAAGATGTTATCATATTTGTTGCAGATATTAAAATGATTTTCTTTTTATAAGCATATTCCCATAATGAATTATCATTTTCCATTGCAACAAAGAAGGCTGGTTCAACAGGAATAAACATCATAACAAAATTCAAACTGCTTTTAACAGCACTTTCATATTTCTTGTTTGCAAGTTCATCTATGTGTTTTCTTATAGATTTTATGTGATTTTGTAGGTGCATCTCTTTTTCTTCATCACTTTTTGCATTAAAATATCTATCATAATCTACCAAAGAAAGTTTTGAATCAATAATTATATCATTTCCTTCATCAGCATTGTTATTTGGTAAATGAACAATAAAATCTGGAATCACTTTTTGATTTTCTTCCGTTGTAATATTTACTTGTGAATCATAATGAATACCTTTTATCAAGCCACTATTTTGAAAAATTGTTTCCAATATATGTTCTCCCCAATTTCCCGCACGTTTGTTTTCTCCCCTAAGAGCATTTGCAAGTTTATTTGCATCATCTGAAATAGACTTTGTTTGTTCAACTATATTTTTTATTTCTGTTTCTAATTTTGTATGTAGTTCTGTTTGTTTTACATTATTATCATCAACCTTCTTTTTAAACTCATTAATTTGCTCTTTCAAAGGAGAAACGATGTTTTCAATTTCTTTACTATTGCTTTCTGTAAATTTTTTGGTCTTTTCTTCTAAAATCTTATTGGTAATGTTTTGAATATGTAGTTCATTTTGTTTATTTAGTTCATCTAATGATTGTTTATATTCATCAAATGATTGTTGTATGTTTTTGGATTTTTCTTTTTCAGCCTCTAATAAAGCAAGCGTTTCCGAATGCCTTTTATTTTGTTCTTTATAATCTTTTTTCAACTCCTCTAATTCATTTTGTAATTTATTATTCAAATTGTTAGCATTGTCTAACTTTTCAATTAATACTGAATTTTGCCCTTTTAATTCTGTTATTTCCTTGTCTTTTTTAGCATTTGTTGAATTCGATGATTCTAAATTTTGTTTTAATTCCATTATTTTAGAATCTTTTTTTGATAAATCATTATTTGCAACCTTATTTGATTCTTTCAATTTAACTACTTCATTAGATAATTCCTTATTCTGTTCATTAAAATCATTTATTTTTGAACTAAGTGAGCTAATTTCTTGTTGTTTCTCCTTAACTTGTGTTTCAAAATTAAAAATTGTTGTCTTTAATCTTTCTCTTTCATTTAGAAGTTCTATACTTTCTTTATTTGACAAGGTTTCTTCTGTAGTTGGTTTCTTACTTATTTTTATCGCTATATAAATAAGTAATAATCCTACAATAACTAATGCAATTAAACTGATTGGTTCCATAATTCTAAATATTTATTTTTACTAACTTTTGTTCCTTTTTTTTATTTAAGTAGATAAAAAAACGTGGGACTTTTTCCTTATTGTAATCTGAGGTTCTGGAATACCTAATCAAGCAAATAAGTAAAGCCCACGATTTTACTCGTGAGCGTCCTTACTTAATACTGCTTGATTTTTAATGAAATTTTCCAGATTTCAGATTGTCAAGTATAAGCAAAAACGCTTTTATGTCGTATTAAATTTACAAAATCTTAAATTATAATTATTCTTTTTCTCTTTTTTATCCTCCTTTGTTAAGGTTTAATTACTATTTTGCAAATGTATAAAATAAATATTAAAGAAAAAAATCTCTTTTTCTTTTTTCTTTTTGCAACTTTATTAAACTTATAGTTTTCAAACTCTTTCAAAGGTTTTCAAGTGCTTGTTTAATAGTTATTTATGTGTTATCTTTGCATTCGTGATCACAAAAGTAGTTTATTTATTAATTTAAAAAATTGTATTCAAAATGGCAATAGAGTATGTAAAGGTGAAACGCAACATTTTATTAGGTGATAATCCGGGTGAAAGATATGTTGCAAGATTGTTTAGGGGTCAAGATATGGATTTGGATATGGTAGCCGAGTCAATATCAAATTCAACTACGGTAAGTTATGCCGATGTTTTGGCGACATTAAAGGCTTTGGAAACGGAAATAAGCAAAGCAATCTTAAACGGTAGTGCGGTAAAATTAGGCTATTTAGGTTCTTTTATTCCGTCCATTAAATCAAAATCGCAATTAGAGGTTGATAAGGTGGATGCAACTACTATTACACGTTTTTCGTGTAGGTTTTATCCATCAACAAAATTCAAACATATTTTGAAAACGGTGAAATTTCAAGAAGCTAATTTGGAAGTCAAAGGATTGATTGAATAAGTTTTTACATTGTTAAGTGAAAAGGAGGAGTGAAATCCTCCTTTTTATTTATTTTTTTTGTATCTTTGCTCATTGTTTTAAGAATAAAATTTTACGAAATTGAGAGTTGGAGTTAATTCACGCTTATTGTTAAAAGATAGGTTAGAGGGTATTGGTTATTTTACTTTGAAAAATTTGGAAAGGTTAGCGAAAAATCATCCGGATTGTGAGTTTGTTTTGTTTTTTGATAGACCTTACGATAGGGATTTTGTTTTTGCCGATAATGTAAAGCCAATTGTGATTCCTTTGCCTACAAGGCATCCGATGCTTTGGCATATTTATTTTGAAATTCTTTTGCCTATCTATATTCGTTTGTACAAAATAGATGTGTTTTTTTCGCCCGAGGGTTATATTCCTACGAGAGTGAAAACGCCTAAGTTATGTACGATTCACGATATTAACTTTGAACACGAAAAAACTTATATTGGCAACAAGGTTTATCAAAGATATATGGAGTATTTCACGCCTCGTTTTGCCAAAAGTGCTAATGTGGTGCTTACGGTATCGGAATTTAGTAAACAAGACATAGCAACGACTTACAAAATAGATGAAAACAAAATATTTAATGTCGAATCCTCGGCAAATGAGGAGTATATAACTTATTCGGAGAAAGAGAATCAAAGAACAAGAGAAAGGTATAGTAATTCTTGTCCTTATTTTTATTTTGTGGGTTCTTTACAAAAAAGAAAAAATCTTACAAATCTATTTCGTGCTTTTGATTTGTTTAAGGACAAAACGCAATCTAATGTAAAATTACTAATAGTTGGTAGTAAGAAATGGTGGAAAGGGGAGATTGAGGATACGTTTAATGCTATGAGGTTTAAGAATGAGGTTGTCTTTACGGGTAGATTGCCTTTGGAGGAGGTGAATCGAATTGCCTCGGCAAGCATTAGTTTGGTTTTTGTTTCGTTTTTTGAGGGTTTTGGCGTACCTCCATTAGAGGCTTATCGCTCTTCAACCGCCGTAATCACGTCAAACACAAGTTCAATGCCGGAGATAGCGGGAGAGGGTGCACTTTATGTCGATCCTTATGATGTAAATAGTATTTGTGAGGCGATGATAAGGCTTTATTCTAATCCTTCGCTTAGGGAGGAATTGATAAAGAAAGGACAAGAGCAAGCAAAAAAATATAGTTGGAATAAAACAGCGGAATTAGTATGGAAAGCAATAGAGAAAGTATTGAAAAAATAAAAGAATTATATTCACATTATTTAAAAAATCCAAGTATTAGCACCGATAGTCGTAGTATAAAGAAAGGGGATATATTCTTTGCTTTAAAGGGTGGTAATTTTGATGGCAATAATTTTGTTTTTAAAGCCATAGAACAAGGAGCATCGCTTGTGGTTTGCGATAATAAGCAAATAGAGAAAGGGGATAAAATATTGCTTTGCGATAATAGTTTGACAATGCTTCAAAGTCTTGCCGTTTATCATAGAAAACAATTGAAAACTACTATAATAGGAATAAGTGGAACAAATGGTAAGACAACAACAAAGGAATTGATTCAAGCGGTTCTTTCAAAAAAATTTAAAACCCTTGCAACAAAAGGAAATCTTAATAATCATATTGGTGTGCCTCTTACTCTTCTTTCCATACCTTATGATACGGAAATAGCAATTGTTGAAATGGGTGCAAATCATGTGGGGGAAATAGGTTTTTTATGTGATATTGCAATGCCCGATATGGCAATTCTAACTAATATTGGCACGGCTCACATTGAGGGTTTTGGAAGTAGAGAGAATATAATAAAGACAAAAAAAGAGTTGTTTGAGTTTGTGAAAAACAATTCTAATGAAAAATCACATATCTTTGTAAATGCCGATGACAAGGCTTTGAAAGATGAGGATTTTTCTATGAAAACAACTTATTCTTTAAATACAAAGGCGGATATTTCGGCAAAGGCTTGTTGTGAAAATGGTTATGCACAAATTCTTTACAAGGATAATCTTATTACATCTAAACTTGTAGGGGTTTATAATGCGTATAATATTCTTGCAGCCTTGACAATTGGTTTGCATTTTGGTGTGGGAATAGAGAGAATCAAACAAGCAATAGAGGAATACACGCCATCGAACAATCGTTCCCAAATCTTAAAGACAAATACCAATACTTTGATTTTAGATTGTTATAATGCCAATCCATCATCTTGCACCTCTTCAATAGAGGCTTTTGCAAATATGGAGGCAAATCATAAAATGGTATTTATGGGAGCGATGAAAGAATTGGGCGATGTGTCTATTCAAGAACACAAAAGGGTATTTGACTTATTGCAATCAAAGGGTTTTGAAAGGATTGTTTTGATTGGAGAGGAATATAAGAGTGTTTTAGAAGAGGATAAGGTAGAGTGGTATGCTACTTCCGAGGACTTTAAACAAAATTTAATCAAAAATAAAATAGAGAAAGCAACGATTTTAATCAAAGGTTCTCGCTCTACAAAAATGGAGGTTTTGAAAGATGTTTTATAGAGTATTGGGGTTAATGTCAGGAACCTCACTTGATGGATTAGATATTGCGTATTGCGAGTTTAATGAAGAGAAAGGGAAGTGGACTTATTCTATTCCAAAGGCGGAAACTATTGCATACGAGGAGGATTTTAAGAGAAAAATAATTTCAATGGAGAATGCCTCGGCAAATGAGTTGGCAAGATTTTCGGTAGAGTTGGGAAGTTTTTTTGGAAGTAAGGCAAGAGAGTTTTTGGATAAGCATTCGCTTGATGTAGATTTTGTTTGCTCTCACGGACAAACTATTTTTCATCGTCCCGATTTGCATTACACAACTCAAATTGGGGATTTGTCGGCTCTTTGTGCAAAAGCAAAGCAAAATGTTATTGGAGATTTTCGCTCAATGGACGTTGCACTAGGTGGACAAGGTGCTCCACTTGTGCCGATTGGTGATGAAATATTATTTTCTTCTTATGAGAATTGTTTGAATCTTGGAGGCTTTTCAAATATTAGCCTAAAAAAGCAAGGAAAACGCATAGCCTATGATATTTGTCCTGTAAATATTGTCTTGAATCATCTTTGCGAAAAATTATCTTTACCTTTTGACAATGGTGGACAAATAGCCGCATCGGGAAAGGTTGATGAAAATCTTTTGAAACAATTAAACGCTTTACCTTATTATAAAAAGAAAACAAATAAATCCTTAGGCAAAGAATGGGTTGTTGAGAATATTTTTCCATTGTTAGAAAAAGCTAATTTGGAAACAAAAGACCTTTTGGCAACTTTTACCGAACATATAGCAATTCAATTGTCAAAAAACATAACGGGTAGAACGCTTTTGACGGGAGGTGGAGTTTATAATACGTATTTAGTAGAAAGATTAAAAAATAAAACAACGCATACAATAGAAATACCCGAAAAAACGATTATAGATTATAAGGAAGCGATGATTTTTGCATTTTTAGGAGTATTGCGTACAAAGAAACAAGCAAATTGCCTTGCCTCGGTTACCGGAGCAAGTAAAGATAATTGTGGAGGAGTTATTGTTCAATGGATTTAAATCAAAACGAAAATAATATATTAAAACTAATCAAGCATTCCTCAACTCGTGAAAGGGGATATAAACTTCTTGTAAGTAGATATTCGCAAATGATTTATTGGCAAGTGAGACGTATGGTGCTTTCTCACGATGATGCCGATGATTTGGTGCAAGAAATCTTTATTAAGATATTTGAAAATATTGAAAGTTTTCATAACGAATCTAAACTTTCAACTTGGATTTATAGAATAGCGTATAATCACACAATTAACTATATAAAATCTAAGTCAAATAGGTTATCTAAAAACAATTCTTCGTTTGAACAAGAGATGTTTGAGAATTTACAATCCGATGCTTTGTTTAATGGAGATGAAATAGAGGTTAAACTACAAAAAGCAATGCTTGCATTACCCGCAAAACAAAGAGCGGTTTTTCAAATGAGATATTATGATGACCTTTCTTTTTCTCAAATAGCCGAAATCACAAAAACAACGCAAGGAGCATTGAAAGCATCGTATCATATTGCGGCTAAAAAAATAGAAGAGTTGATGTTAGATGAAGATTTTTCATTATAAAATTAAACCTTTTATACAAAATATTGTCAAAACAAAGGTAAACAAAAAGAAAAATGGAGCAAAAAAATAACCCTTTTAGAGTTCCGGAAAATTATTTTGATAATTTATCCAATCGATTAGAGACCGAATCTAAAAGAAAGCACGTCTCTGTTTCAAGAGTCTTGAAATATGTTGCAAGCATATCGCTTGTTTTGACTTTGTCTATAAGTGCTTTTGTTGTGATATTTACCGATGATAGAAAAGAACCTTTGCTTTCCTCTAATTTCTTTTCACTATTTTCTCCCAATGAAAAGAATGTGAAAAATAATACAAAACAAGATTTAACTCAATCCTCTCAAATTGCTTGGGAAAAGAAAGTAGAAACGATTATTGCCGAGGCGGAACAAATTCAATTCACGGAAGAGGAATTGGATTATTTGGAAAGTTTTGTTGATGAGGATATTAACGAGTATGTGTTTAATAATTTTGAAAATTTAGAATAATGAAAAGAAGATTGATTTTAGCTTTATTGGTTATGTTTGCTTTGACATTACCTACTTATGCACAAAAAGATTGTCCTACTTGTAAGGAAAAAGAAAGAAAAGCCGCTCAACAAAAAATGATGAAAATGAAAAAAGCGACTTTTGTTCAAAATTTGAAACTTTCGCAAGAGGAAATGGAAAAATTTTGGCCTATATACGCTCAATATGATAAGGAAATAAATGCAACAATTGAGAAAAGGCATCATTTAATGAGTAAATACAAAGAAAAGGATTTGCTTGAAATTGATTCGGAAACCGCAAAAATGTTGGTAGAACAAAATAATAAAATAGAAAGAGAACTATCGGAAATAAAGATTTCTTATTATGAAAAATTCTTGTCTATTCTTCCTGCTCAAAAGGTTGCAAAACTAATAAAGGAAGAAAAACAAATGATGCGTAATCTTAGAAAAAAAGATAGACAAGAAAGTAAACCACAAGAAACTTTATTGAAAAAAGAACAAAATAGTTTGCAATTGGTTCCTAAGAAGTAGTTGTGAACTTAAATAATGACGGTTTCAATATTTCTAATTTTAATTATATCCGGCTTATTCGTAGGATTTATTAACACGCTTTCGGCGGGAGGAACGGCAATCTCAATAGCACTTTATCTTGCCTTAGGTTTAAGTCCCGCACAAGCTAATGCAACAAATAGAATAGGGGTTTTATTGCAATCATCTTTAACCTCTATTCTATTTGCTCGTAAAGGGCTACTTAAAAATAGTTATTTCTTTCGCCTTGCCTTGCCAACAATGTTTGGAGCCTTAGTAGGAGCGGGGCTTTCCGTTGTCTTGCCCGAAATTCTCTTTTCTTATTTTATGGGAATTAGCCTTTTGGTTATGATAATCTTTCTTTTTCGTTCGCCAAAGAAATTTGAGGAAGATGATTTTTCTAAAACCGAAAACGGAATTTCTTTCTTGCAATATTTTACTTTCTTTCTTATAGGAATTTATGGGGGATTTGTTCAAGTGGGAACGGGTTTTCTTTTAATGGCTGCCGGTTCTATGCTTTTGGGCTATAATATTGTTAAAACAAATGCTTTGAAAACTACCGTAATGGCTTTTTATACCGTTGTTGCTCTTTTGGTTTTTTGGGGTGAGGGAAGCATTCATTGGCAATTTGGCTTGATTCATTCTATTGGGACATTCATCGGTTCGTTTATTGCAACGAAATTAGCCTTTAAAAAAGGAGCAAAATTTATTAGATGGGTGGTTGTCTTTGTTATTATTTTCACCGCACTTTCTTTATTCAAAATTGTGGATTTGAAACACTTTTTTCAATTTTTAATCGTTTAGAGTTATAACTTATAAATAAAAATATTATATTTGCAAATCAAAATAAGAGTAAAAACTATGAAAAAAGTTGCGTTAATATTATTGGCTTGCACATTGGTAACAAGTTGTGCTACTACAAAAAAAGATAAATATAAATCGGTAGATGAAAAAGATGTTCCAACAAAATTTGTTCAAGATTTCAAGAAACGCCGTCCCGAAATAGAACAAGCACATTGGAAAATGGTAGATTCAACTTGTTATATTGCTAAGTTTAAGGCATCGGGCAATGATGTAAGTATGAAATTTAAAAACACATCGGTTGAAACCGCTTGGAACGTGCCTTTGGAATACACTCCTAAGACAATAATTGATTATATTGAACAAAACTATGCGGGTTACAAAATAGAAAGCATAGATATTGTAGATGTAAGAAATAAAAAGAGTTACATAGCAACAATTTATAAAAAAAGCGAAGAAGTAAAACTTCAATTTGACCTTCAAGGTTACTTTACAAAAGTAATGGAATAATAGATTTTATAAATTAACGAAAAACGGTGAAGCATTTTTTCTTTGTTTCACCGTTTTTTTTCTTTGTTTTATTTTGTAGATATATATTTTTTACATATCTTTGTGGGCGTAAAATATTTATAAACCATAAAAAATAAAGTTATGAAACAAACAATTAAAAAATTAGTATTAGTTGTAATGTGTTTTACACTAATATGTTGTGAAGAAAAGGAAAGTAATGATAATTCGTTTAACTTTCAGCAAAAAACAAAGACAGAAAATCCATTTAATTATCTTGGAGAAAGACATAATTGCTATTTGGATAATTTTGCAGAGTATTTAGATGGCTCTACTAATTTCTCAACACGAAATATTTATGATTTTGATGTTCAAGAAAATAAAATAAACTATAATTCTATGTCTTATTTGGATTATAAGTGTAGTTTAGATTCAATTGATGATATTACATTTGATTATTTTTTTGGAACATCACCAGATGTAACGACTATAACAAGTGATAGTGTAGTTGCGGAGTATTTAGATTATTTTAGAACATTGTCTTTAAATGCTATAACATCAACTATTGCAATGTCACCGAGCGATTTTTCTACTTCAATAGAAAGAATGGAAGTTGATTTTATGTCTAAGTATAGTAATTTACGTGATGTAGAAGATTCTTTAAGATATGTGACGGTTTTAGGAATGTTGGCTATTGCAAAATATTCTTATCAGTATTGGTACGATGCTTCTTTTAATAAATCATCATTATGGTATCCTATTATACAAAATAGATTGAATGTAAAAAGCGATAAACCAAGTTTTTGGGAAAGGTGTAAAGATGTCGCAAATGTTGTAGCAGGAGCTGTCGTAGGTTTTACTGTTGATGTTGTTACCTATGTAAAAGAATCAGTTAATTTAGGTGGAACAGTAATAAACAGTCCTAATGAAAAACCGATAGCATCTGGGGTAAATACATCTTTTGATATAGGAGGTGGTGCGTGTGATAAAGCAGAAACAGCATCTTCTAATGCTTATAATAATATTGTTTATTAAAAGTTAATTTTAAAATAGTGGATTATGAAAAAGATGGTTTTTTTATTTACATTATTATTTGTTACTAATTTAATATTTGCACAAAAAGATACTTTTGTTTCATTCAATCCTTTGAAAGTTAAAATGGGTATGGAATATAGGTATAATAATTTTAATAATAATTATTCAACTAATCCTGTATTGACTTTTGGATTGGAAGCTAGGTTGTTAGGAAAAATTAGTCATTGGAAATATATACCACCAGATAGTACCTTTTTTCATGGTATTTTTTGTGGAATAGATTATGGAATTGGTAAATCTAATCTTGACTGCGATGTTTATTCTGCTTCTGCTCAATTGATGTATGGTACAACTGGAGTAGGAAGTGCGACATCTGTTGCTGTGCGACAATTGATGATAGGAACAAAGTATCAATATGATAATATTTTAACGCAAACTAAATCATTGCATAATCATTCTCTTGGAGCGTTTCTTAGATATTCACACTTCCAATGGAATCTTGAAGTAGGATATTTATGGGGGCTTAATAAATTGGAAATGGAATCTAAAATGAATACATTTTTCTTGAAATTATCAGTTTCTATTCCAACTTTTGGTTTTTCGTATAGAGCGAATATGAATAAAACATTTAATGCTGCTACATTATAAAAATATACTTAATTAAATCAACGAAAAGCGATGAAACATTTTTTCTTTGTTTCATCGCTTTTTTTCTTCGTTTTAAAAAAATAATACTTGATTTTAAAAAATTATTTCTTGATTTTATTTTGATAAATCTTAGAGTTTTTATGTATATTTGCAAATTAAAATATTTGTATCAATGAAAAAGTATCTTAAATTACTAAATAAGTCTTGGAATGCAATGATTCTTATAGAGGTTGTGCTTGTTGCAATGTTCTATGTATTAACTTATTACTATTATTTATCAAATGATGCTATTCTTTCAAAAGGATATAGCGTTACCTTTTCCTATGTCTTGATGTTGGTAATGGTGCTTTGTGTGTTTTTGGGCGGAAAGGGAACAAATCGCAAGATAAAAAACTTGGTTTCTTTACCTTTACCCGAAAAATTAGAGAAATATAGAATGTTACAAATAAAACGTTTGCGTTTTTATTCGTTGGTGAATATCGTTGCTTTAATAGGCTTGTTTTTTTGTAACCAAACTTCGTTTTTATTGTTTTCAATCATATCGGTTTTGCTAACCCTTTTAAGCAAAGTGTCGGAATTGAAATTGAAAATGGAACTTTCTCTTAGCGAAGAGGAAATTGAAAATATGGAAAAATTGAAATTTGAAAAAATATAATATATTATGTTTGAAATAAGAAGAAGAGAACAACTTACACCTAACATTTATCTAATGGAGATAAGTGCCTATTGGGTGGCAAGAGCTGCAAAACCTGGACAATTCATTATCATAATAATAGATGATAAAGGTGAAAGAATTCCTTTAACTATTTGTGATTACAATAAAGAGGAAGGAACAATTACTATCGTTTTCCAAATTGTAGGAAAATCAACCGAGAAATTAGCAAAGTTAGGAAAAGGAAATAAATTAAAAGATGTAGTAGGACCACTTGGAAAAGAATCTTTGTTAATGTATGTTCCCGAGGAAGAAAGAGCAAATAAGAGAATTTTATTCATAGGAGGAGGAGTAGGAACCGCACCAATCTATCCACAAGTTAAATGGGTAAAAGAACATGGTATGAAAGCCGATGTAATTATTGGTACAAAAACCCATAATACCCTTATCTTAGAGGATATGATGAAAGAGGTGGCGGATAATCTTTATGTTTGCACCGATGATGGTTCGTATGGAATGAAAGGATTGGTAACGGATTGTTTGAAAAAACTTGTTGAAAGTGGAGAAAAATACGATGAAGTTGTTGCAATTGGGCCAATGGTGATGATGAAATTTGTTTCCCTTTTGACAAAAGAATTAGGCTTAAAAACAACCGTTAGTTTAAATTCACTTATGGTTGATGGAACGGGAATGTGTGGAGCGTGTAGAGTAACAATTGGAGGAAAGACTAAGTTTACTTGTGTTGATGGACCGGAATTTGATGCACATCTTGTAGATTTTGATGAAGCGATTCGCCGTCAATCAATGTATAAAACACACGAAATAGCAACCGATTCGGAAGATCATAAATGTAACTTAACAGCGGCGGTTAATCACACAATAAAGAAAAGAAGAGTTCCGGTAAGAGAACAAGATGCCGTTGTGAGAGTGAAGAATTTTGACGAAGTTTGCTATGGATACACAATGGAAGAGGCAATGGAAGAGGCAGATCGTTGCTTGCAATGTAAAAATCCGGGTTGTGTGAGTGCTTGTCCGGTAAATATTGACATACCTGCTTTCATTAAACAAATAAGAGGAGGACATGTAGGACATTTTGCACAAGCCTATAAAATAATTTCTTCCGCTTCCGCTTTACCTGCCGTATGTGGTAGAGTTTGTCCACAAGAAAGTCAATGCGAAGGAAGTTGTGTGTTAGGAAAGAAAGGCGATCCGGTTGCAATTGGAAAACTTGAAAGATTTGTTGCCGATTGGGCAAGAGAAGTTAAATTGGATTTTACGGAAGTTCCACCAACAAACGGAAAGAAAGTAGCAATTGTAGGCTCGGGTCCAAGCGGTTTGACTTGTGCGGGCGACCTTGCAAAAATGGGATATGAGGTTACTATATTTGAAGCCTTACATCAAGCCGGTGGAGTATTGGTTTATGGTATTCCGGAGTTCCGTTTGCCAAAGGAAAAAGTCGTTAAAGAAGAAGTTGAAAACATTAAGAAACTTGGAGTAAAGATTGTAACGGACGTTATAATAGGTAGAAGTATCACAATTGATGAATTATTTGACAAAGAAGGATTCTCCGCCGTTTATATCGCATCCGGTGCCGGTCTTCCTAAGTTTATGAATATCCCGGGAAAGAATCTTAACGGTGTTGTTTCGGCTAACGAATTGCTTACAAGAAGTAACCTTATGAAAGCATACGAACAAGGTTATGATACACCGGTTTATCCGGGAAATGTAACAATTGTAGTAGGAGGAGGTAATGTTGCAATGGACGCCGCTCGTACCGCAAGACGTTTAGGAGCCGAAGTGCATGTAGTATATCGTAGAGGAAAGAATGAAATGCCAGCAAGGGTAGAGGAAGTGCATCATGCAAAAGAAGAAGGCATTGAATTCCACTTTATGACTAACCCTATTGAAATAATGGGAGATGAAAAAGGTTGGGTGAAATCGGTGAAATGTATTAAGATGGAGCTTGGTGAACCCGATGCAAGTGGAAGAAGAAGCCCCGTTGAAGTACCTGGTAGCGAGCATGAATTGCCTGCCGATTGTGTAATCATGGCTTTGGGAACCGCTCCAAACAAATTGATTATTGATACAACCGATAATCTTTCGGCAACCGATTGGGGTGGAATTCAAACCAACGAACACGCCGCTACTTCAAGAGAAGGAATTTTTGCGGGAGGAGATGCCGTTATGGGAGCGGCTACCGTAATTCTTGCAATGGGAGCAGGAAAGAAAGCGGCAAAGAGTATAGATGAATATCTAAGAAATAAATAAATATGAAAAATAGAGTTATATTTCTATCAATGTTGTTTCTTCTTTTGTCTGTAAGTTTTACTGAAAATCTTTCGGCACAAAGAAGAAACAAAGCACCATTGATAAGATTAGGATTGAGAGCCGGCTTTAATATGAGCGACCTTACATCTGCAAAAGGTTTAGATGTTTATAATGGTTTGGCGTATTTTGATGAACAATTGAATTACATAGGTTTTACGGACACTAAACCATTTAAGTATGGCTTTAATGCGGGTTTTGCGGCACAAGCACAATTAAATGAATATTTCTTTTTGCAAGCCAATGTCTTATATACAACAAAAGGATATAAGTTAAACACACAAAATGTTGAAATAGATGCAAAGGCGGATTATCTTCAAATTCCTATTGACTTTATGTACAAATATGAATTGAATGATGATTGGCGTCTTATTGCTTCTTTGGGAGCGTTTTTTGGTGTAGGCTTATATGGATTTACTGATTTTGAAGACCATTTTGGAGAAAATGATTCTCCTCGCTCACAACACGAACCTGTAAGAAAGCCTTTTAGAAATGAAGAAACGGGAGTGCATCGTTTACTTTGCTTTGATCCAACGGTGCATGGGCTAACCTATTGGAAGGATCGCGATGATACTTTCGCAAGTGATGGAACTTGGCAAGTAGATGGAGGTTTACAAATAGGATTAGGTTTTGAATGGAAAAGTTTTCAATTCCTTGTTCAATACCAATATAGTATTACTCCATTCTATGATTACAATAAGGATTTTACGGAAAGATATGAGGCAAAACGTATAGAAGATGTATCAACATCTTTTGAATATTTTGAATTACCCGTACCTTCTTCTCCTCGTCAACAATTAATTACATTTAGTGTTTCTTATTTCTTTGATAATTGGAATCATGGAATACGTTGGTAAAATTTAGTATGAGAAAACTTATTGTATTTTTTTCAATTATTTCATTTAGTTTTATTGCTTATTGTCAGGAATCAAATCCTGACAAGGGCAATGTAAGTTTATCGTATTCCGCATCTATTGGAGAAAATTTTCTTGCAAATAGAATGGGTGTGGGGTATGGACAATGGCTTAACGATAAAGTAGGATTAAGACTTGGTGTTTCTTCAACGGATTTTGCGTTTAAATGTCCTTTTGAAACGCTAGAGGATAAGGCTCCTTATTCTGCAAAAGGAAAACAAATATCTCTTAATGCAGCTCTTGATTACAAAGCTTCGGATAAACTATTGTTAAGTTTTTCCGCATATTTTAGTAGTATGAATGCTTTTTCTATGAATGGAAATGTAGGAAATATGGATATGTATTACACAAGAGCTTTCAATGCCTCAATGCGTTATATGTTTAACGAAAAGTCTTTTATAGATATATCTTTGATATTGGTTGATTCAAACAATCCTTTCTTATATTGTAATCCTTATTTGCCTTATTATAGCCGTTATAATAGTTTAGAATTTAACGAATTTACTTCTTTCTTGCTACCATAAGACCATCTCTTATTGGAATTATAAGATTATCTAAGCGTTCATCTTCGGTTACCATTTTATTAAAATTCATCAAAGCCTTTGTTTCTTTGTCGCTATCTTTTACTTCCAAAACCACTTTTCCATACCAAAGAATATTATCCGCAATCATAATTCCGCCACTATTTAATCTTTCAACACATTTGTTGAAATAAAGGGGGTAACTTGCTTTGTCGGCATCAATAAATATTAAATCAAAATTACCCTCTATTGAATCAATTACCTCAATAGCATTTCCAATATGTAGTTTTATTTTCTCTTCAAGATTAAATTTTGCGATAGTCTCTTCAATAAAGTCTTTTAAACTCTCATCTCTTTCAATCGTATGAACAACTCCTCCTTTTTCTAAACCCTCCGCAAGACAAATTGTTGCATAAGAGGTAAATGTGCCTAATTCAAGAACGTTTTTAGGCTTCACGAGTAAGGAAATAATCTTTAAGAATGTGCCTTGCCAATTTCCACTAATCATATTTGGTCTTAAAAACTTAATATGAGTTTGTCTATCTATGTATCGTAAACGTTCATCTTCCTTTGAACAAAACTCTTGGCAATAATCCTCTATTCTTTTGTCGATTAAAGGGTGAATTTGCTTTTCCATACTACATTGAAATTATTTTAAATTCAACTCTTCTATTCTTTGCTCTTCCCTCATCCGTGGAATTGTCCGCTATTGGTTGTTTCGCTCCAAATCCTTTGTGAGTTAATCGTTTCTCACTTATGCCTTTTTCAACCAAATAATTGAAAACCGCTTCTGCTCTTTGCTTTGAAAGTTTTAAATTATACTTATCACTTCCTTTACTATCGGTATGCCCCGAAAGTTCTATTGTCATATTAGGGTATTCCTCTAATATATTTATCAATTTGTGCAATTCTACAAAACTTTGTGGCAAAAGAACGCTTTTATCAAAGTCAAAGAAAATATTTTCAAGCACAATTACTTGTCCAACTTCATATTTTGGTTTGTTTTTTTGAGTAGTTATTGTGATGTTTTCTTGTTTTATCACTTTCTTTTCGTTACAAGTCAAACAATAAAGTTCAACATCATCAATATAATAATAGGCTCCGGGCAATATTTGCTTTAAATATTTTGGAAAAAGTAAATTGCTTTGTTCCTCAGGATAGAAATTACCGATTGTAAGAAACTTTTCTCCACCTTCGGCAATGAATTCTCCTTCAATTTTTTGCCATTTTTCGGTATCTAACAAAGGTTTGTTAAAAGGATTTACAACTTGGGGTTTAAATATCTTTGCAATCTCTTGCTTAATGCCGTTTGTGTGTTTTGTTTTTTTGTTATTGGTAAATAATTCTCTTGTATTGTCTACTATTCTCTCATTTGTAAACAAACCACCCAAAGTTGCAACCGCCCCGGTTGAGTATTCCGAAAGGCTAACCCAAAAACTAAATTTATATTTCTCTCCTGCTTGAAGAGCCTCTTTAAGTTCGGTTTGAATATATTCACGATAAGAAGTCTTTGAAGTGTAGATTCCTACCATTGCCTCACCCGTTTTTGCATATTGATAACCAAGTTTATTCTTTGGCATTTGACATTGCTTTCCTCCACAAGGGTGATAGTAGTCGGAAGAGCCACCTGTGGGTTGCCACCAAGCCTCTACCTCCATCATTTGTCCGTATGGCTCAATTTTTTGAGGACAATAAAGATGGTCTTCAAAGGAATAATTATAGATTAAGTTCTTTCTTTTCTCTTTTTCTTGTCCTAAGACACTATTTGTAAAACAAAAAAACAATAAAACACTTATTACAAGTCTAAACATTTCCAATCAATTTTATTTTCGGCACAAAGCCAAGTTGTATTCTTATCTTTTTTAAACCAAGTCATTTGTCTTTTAGCATATTGTCTTGTGTTGATTTTTATATTCTCAATAGCGGTAGGCAAATCTACCTTTCCATCGAAGTATTCAAATAATTCCTTGTAGCCAACGGTTTGAAGGGCTTGTAGATTTCTAAAAGGGTAAACCGTTTTTGCTTCTTCTATCAATCCATCTTCAATCATAATATCAACCCTTTTATAAATTCTTTCTAAAAGATTTTCTCTACTTCGTTCAAGTCCTAATTTTATGATTTCAAAATCACGAGTTTTCTTTTCCCCGGAGCGAAAAGAAGTAAAAGTTTTGCCCGTTTGACGACAAATCTCCAAGGCACGAATAAGTCTTATATGATTTTGCTTATCTACAATTTCCCAATATTCGGGGTCTTTTTCTTTTAATTCTTCTTGAAGAGGAGCAATGCCTTGTGTAGCGAATATTTCGTTTAACTCTTCTCTTATTTCAACATCAACATCGGGCATATTATCTACTCCATAACAAAGTGCATTCACATAAAGTCCACTTCCACCCGTTAGAACGGCATAATCGTTTTGAGAAAATATTCTTTCCAACTCTCTAAGTGCATCTTGCTCAAAATCTGCTATATTATATTTTTGATGAATCGAAATATGACCGATTAAATTGTGCTTTGCCATAGAGAGTTCCAAAGAAGAAGGTGTTGCAACTCCTATATTTAATTCCTTATAGAATTGACGTGAGTCGGCAGAAATAATTTCGGTATTAAGAAAATTAGCCAATTTTATGCTTAAATCAGTTTTACCTACCGCCGTTGGTCCAACTACAACAATTAACTTCTTTTTGCTCATTTCTTTTTTAAACCTAATTTTTCGGCCTCAATGAAAAGCAATTCCAAAGCCGCCTCTCTCTCGTTTGGAATCACACCATCTAAAATAGCATCTTTAATAATAGTTTTCAAAACACCAATTTCTCTACAAGGACTTAAAGAAAAAATCTCCATTATTTCCTCACCATTAACAGGAGGTTGGAATTGTCTAATTTTATCCTTTTCTTCAATTTCAATAAGCTTTTGTTTCACAATCTCAAAGTTTTGCATATATTGCTTAACCTTGTTAATATTTTTAGAAGTTACATCGGCTTGACAAAGAAGCATTAAATCATCAATATCTTCCCCCGCATCGAACAAAAGACGCCTTACGGCAGAGTCGGTAACAATATTTTCGGCTAAAATAATAGGTCGTAAATGCAAAGAAACTAACTTTTCAACATATTTCATCTTTTCATTCAAAGGAAGCTTTAAGCGTCTAAAAATATTTTTCACCATTTTACTTCCCTTTATTTCGTGACCATGAAACGAAAAGCCGGTCTTTTCATCAAAACGTTTGCAATAAGGCTTTCCTATATCGTGCAAAAGAGCGGTCCAACGCAAGAATAGGTTATCTGTTTTTTGAGAAATATTTTCCAAAACCTCTAATGTATGCTTAAAATTGTCTTTATGTGATTTTTCTCCAACCGATTCCGTGCCTTTAAGCTTAGTAAGTTCGGGAATAATTCTTTCAAGCAAACCCGCTTTGTCCATTAAACGAAAGGCCATTGAAGGGTGGGAGGAAAGAATCATTTTATTTATCTCCTCAATATTTCTTTCCATTGACACAATATCAATTCTATAAGCATTTCTCTTTATTGCATCAAAAGTATCGGGGTGAATAGAAAAATCCAAACGGCTTGCAAATCTAATAGCCCTAAGCATTCTAAGAGGATCGTCCGAAAAAGTAATATCGGGATCAAGAGGCGTTTGAATTATTTGATTTTTTATATCATTTATTCCATTAAAAGGGTCAAGCAATTTACCATAATTCTTTTCATTAAGGCAAATAGCCATAGCGTTAATAGTGAAATCCCTTCTATTTTGGTCATCTTCCAAAGTTCCATCCTCAACAATAGGTTTGCGAGAATCTCTATTATAACTTTCTTTTCTTGCTCCAACAAACTCAATCTGCCAAACCTCCTCGCCATCTTTATAATTAAGCATAGCAGTGCCGAAATTTCTAAACACACTCACCTTAGAGGTCTTGCTACCCAACATTTCGTGCAATTTATTGGCTAATTTAATTCCGCTACCAATAGTTACAACATCAATATCCTTACAAGGACGATTCATTATTGCATCTCTAACATAACCACCTACGACATAGGTCTCTAAACCCAAAGAATCGGCCGCTTGTTGCAAGAGTTTAAATACAGGAAACCTTAGTTTTTCTTCTAAATTCAACATATTCTGTCTCTTGTTCTAAATTTAAGAATGTATAGTTTTCGTAATTATAAAACAAAGTATTTTTCCCTTTTTCTAATTTATTGATTGTTGTTTCAATAGCTAAGGAAGATTGATCTATGCCAATCCAATTTCTACCATTGTTTTGTGCAGCAAGTAGTGTTGTGCCAGATCCACAAAAACAATCTAAAACTATACTATTTTCGTTAGAGGAAGTTTGAATTATTCTTTCAATTAAATCTTGATTTTTTTCAGTTGGATAATTTGGATATTGAGGATCCTTAAATTCCCAAATATCTTGTACTCTTTTTCCTTTTCTTTCATCAGCATATATTATCTTACGGGGATTTCCATTAGCTGACCATTCTATTAAACCTTCATTATCCCATTGCATTAATGTATCTACATCAACTCTCCAATGTCTTCCTGATGGAGGTTTAATTCCTTTGAAAAGTTGATTGCTTTTCCCATTTTTTGTTTCACCAGGTGCGTGAATCGGTACTGTGGTATATCGTCTATTGTTTTTGTCTGTTTTGGGATAAAGTTTTATTATATCTTCACTTTCAAAGTTTTGATAAGGTTCATTCCAAATAGGATTAGATGTTTTGGTATAAAATAAAATCATATCTTTTATATTACCATATCCAATACGTTCAAAATTCTTTGGGTTACACTTTATTCTTGTTATATCATTACGAAAATTTTCTATTCCAAAGATTTTATCCATTAAAACCTTAACATAATGACCTATCTTATAGTCTATATGCAAATAAATAGAACCCTTATCAGATAATAATTCTCTTAATAAAACTAATCTTTTAGAAAGAAAATCTAAAAAGTCATTTCCCTTTAATTTATCTGTATAAGCGATATTACCATATTTGGAATTACTAATAGTTGAAGCTCGTCCATCAGTAATTGTGAAATTTCCTCCCGTAGCAAAAGGAGGATCAATATAGATTAAATCTATTTTATTAGATAAATTCTCTTTTTCTAATAAGTAGTGAAGAGCTTTGTAATTTTCAGATTGTATTAACAAATTTCCCATATTACAATTGATATAAAAAATCTCTTAAAACTAAAGCACTCATTATATTTTTCTCTCTGTATTCTTCCGTTATTTGTTTATACATTTTGTTGTTAGATTTTATATAAGGTACGCCATCAATTATTGCAATAGGTATAGCGTTTAAATTGCGAAGTTGAAAAAGAGTAACAGCGTCATTAAATTGTGCATTCTGATGTCCTCCAAAATCTGTTATAAACTTTGCTTCCCCAATAACATATTTACCATTGAATCTTGCAATAAAATCTAAGCCTTTATTTCTTTCATATCCTAAATTTTCTCTTGCAAAATCCATCATTTCTCTATCATTAGCTTCTAATATTGCATCGGAAGAAGTGTTTAAAAATTCATTTAAACATATAGGAGAAATACCCAAGGCTTTTGAGTTAATCCAATTACGAAACATGGGACCTATTTGCCTATTTGTCTCTTTTGGTTGGCTACATCTTTTATATAAATCTTCTAAACCAAGTTCGTATATTCGCCCACAAAGTCTATTAATGGTGTTCGGATTGCGGTTTATAGCAGATTTATCTCTTCTTAAATAAGAAACATAACTATCTTTTATTGGAAATAATTTTAACTTTAATAATTCATCTATTAAAGTTTCATTATCTTTAAGATTAAAAGCAGATTCAATATTTTTCCAAGAGCTTTTATTAAGTACCCTTATTCCCTCTGGTATTGTAGGATATATTCTAAACAAATCATCTAAATAAGATTTATTTGATGCATATTCTATACTCAATTGTGCCCAATAATTCATTGCTATTACGAATTCGTTACTATATTCTGCAAAAATACGCAAAAACTTCAATTTAGAAACAAAATGATAGAGAAAACTATTTTTTTATAAATTTTTTTAAAAAAATCTTTGTTTCGTAAAAAACGTTTATTATATTTGCAAAATCATTGAAATAACAATTAAAACCTTAAAGTTATGAATAAATCAGAACAATTCATCGAAATGGAACACCAATACGGTGCTCACAATTATCATCCACTACCCGTAGTACTTTCAAAAGGAGAAGGAGCTTTTGTTTGGGACGTAGAAGGAAAACGTTATTTTGATTTCTTGTCGGCATATTCGGCAGTAAATCAAGGACATTGCCACCCAAAAATAGTGAATGCCTTATGCGAACAAGCAAAAACGCTAACCCTTACTTCAAGAGCGTTTTATAATGATTGCTTAGGACCATACGAAAAATATATAACAGAATATTTTGGCTACGATAAAGTTTTGCCAATGAACACAGGAGCAGAGGCAGATGAAACAGCAATGAAATTAGCAAGACGTTGGGGCTACAAAGTCAAAGGAATACCGGAAAATGAAGCAATAATAATTTGTTGTGAAGGCAATTTCCATGGACGAACCATTTCAATAATTTCAATGTCCACCGATCCCGATAGTTATGGTCAATTCGGACCGTTCACACCCGGCTTTGTAAAAATTCCATACAACGATTGCCAAGCCTTAGAACAAACACTTGAAAAATTAGGTGATAAAGTAGCGGGATTTCTTGTAGAACCTATTCAAGGCGAAGCGGGAGTTTACGTGCCAAACGATGGCTATTTGAAAAAATGCTACGAACTTTGCAAAAAACATAACGTACTTTTCATAGCCGATGAAGTACAAACGGGAATAGCACGCACAGGAAGAATGCTTGCATGCGACCATGAAGGCGTAAGACCCGATATTTTAATATTAGGAAAAGCCCTTTCGGGAGGAGTAATACCGGTTTCAGCCGTCCTTGCCAATGATGAAATAATGCTAACCATAAAACCGGGCGAACACGGTTCAACATTCGGAGGCTTTTGCTTGGCAGGAAAAGTAGCAATGGCAGCTTTGCAAGTAGTAAAGGACGAAAAACTTGAAGAAAAAGCCGAAGAATTGGGACAAATCTTCCGAGAAGAAATGTCAAAGGTTAAAAGCGATATGATAGAACTTGTAAGAGGAAAAGGACTCTTAAACGCAATCGTTATAAAACCTAAAAATGGAAAAGAAGCGTGGGACGTATGTCTAAAAATGAAAGAATTAGGCGTACTTGCAAAACCAACACATCAACATATCATACGTTTTGCACCACCACTTGTAATAACAAAACAACAACTCTTAGAAGCAATAGAGTTAATCAAACAAGCAATACTTTCTTTTGAATAAGAAAAACAAAAAGGCAACCAAAACAAAAAATGGTTGCCTTTTTATCATTAAAATATTTCTTAGTTTTAAAAAAATATTTCTTGATTTTAGAAAATTATTTCTTAGTTTTAAAAAATTATTTCTTAGTTTTAAAAAAATAAAATCAAATAAAAAGTTTGTAAGTTTTTGTTTGATTTTGCAAAAATATTTACTTGTAAAAATAATGTTTAGGTAAAATAAAGTTAAATTTATTTTAATAATTCTTTGTATTTTGAAAAAAATATTATATCTTTGTCGGTGAGTTGCTAATTCTTAAAAAGAGAGCAATGATAAAATAGTTAAATTTTGTAATTTAGGGGCGAGGGGAACGATGCTTTATAACTGTTCAACAAAAATTATGAAAAAAATAGTTATTTGTTTGGCTGCATTGCCATTTGTGTTTGCTTCTTGTGGTGGACCTTTGAGCGAACCAAAGGGAATTTGTGAAGAATGCGAAAAAGCATACAAAGACATCACAAATATTGATGAACTTAAAGAAAAACACAAAGAATGTTCTAATAAAGTCATTGCTTGGGGATTTGAGAATATGACCGTAGCCAATGAAAATGAGGCGGAATGGAATGCAATGGTTGATAAAATGGAAGATGTTTATAAAGCAAGAAAAAAAGAACTTAAAGATGCAGAAAAATAGTTAGTTTTATTTTTCTAAATTAAAGAAAAAACGCTCGTAAGTCTTTAAAATAATTTTGACAAACGAGCGTTTTGTTTTTTATTTCTTTGATTTTAATTAGTGATTTGTTTCAAATAGAGAAAGGTATGAGTCGAAAACAAATATTCTATTTCTGTTTTGACCTGTTGTGTTTTTAAGAATATTATCTTCTTGCATAATTTTTACCAAATCATTTGCTGCTTTGTAACTAACATCACAAATTTTAGCAACTTTATCTATTGTGATAAATGGATTTCTAAAAAGATTTTGTAATAATACTATCGCGTTTGTGCTACGTTTGCCATACTTTTGGCGAATAAATTCTTCTGTTTTTTCTTTTAATTTTAAAACGGACGAAAGTGTTTCAACAGATTTTGTTGCTGTTTGTTCAATTCCAACTAAGAAATATTTAATCCATTGTAGCAAATCGTTATTAATCTTGATGAGATAGGTAGTTCTTTTAATTCTTCAATAGCATTATTTATAGCAATTATATAATTGTTTACTTCTTTCCAGTCATTCCTACGCTCAGGCTTTACTTCTGTTTCGGGAAGTAATGCTTCGTTCATCCGAGTCTGTGTTCCCTCAATGCGACTTGAAATAACAGCTTCTTTTGTTACGTGAAGCTGAATAAATAAATCTATATTAGGAACAAGATGTGAAAAAGAATTTAATTCACCTAATTTAATAGCGGCTTTTTCTAAAAGTTTACCTATGGTAGGGTCTGTCCAAACCCATTCATTGTTTATTTTATTTGGAACAAAGTACTTATAATTATAACCATTTTCGTAATATCCTGCTTCAAACTTTTCTATTTCCTTCATAATTCTTTGTATTCTGATTTGTTTTACAAAGTAAAATAATTTTTTTATTATTTTACTTTAAAACGGTAAAGTAAAATAAGTTTTTCATTATTTTACTTTACCTACAACAAAATTTACATTGAAAAACTTTTCTTTGGTTTTATTTTCGCTTTTTAATGAATGGCAAGGCAATTGCTCCAATTACAAAGATTGCTATTAGGATTGAGCCGATTAGGTTAATGATATTGAATGTTTTTAATGCGTCTGGTTCGCATCTTAACTCAATTGTGTGTTCTCCCTTTGGAACTTCTACGGCTCTAAGCACATAGTTTGCTCTTAAAATAGGTGTTTTTTCGCCATCAATGTAGGCTTTCCAACCTTCTTTGTAATAGATTTCGGAGAAAATACATAGTTGTGGGGTAGTGGAAGTGGTTTTATAGATTTTTAAATCAGGGTTATTGTTTGGAGAGTCTTGCAATGTGATTGTTGCATTTTGGTCGGCTTTTGTAAAGTCTTTGTTTTGTAGTTGTGGGGCAAAATCTTTGTTGATTATCGCCGTGTGTTGTGGTTGGAAATCGTTGAGTGCAAGTATTTCTTCATCGGGTGTGTTTACCCATTTTATGTTTTCTACAAACCATGCCGCTCCACATGCCTCTGGATTCTCAACACTCATTCCTCCTTCTTGACCTATTGGTAAGATAAAGTATCTTGTGTTAAGCATATTCAAGACTTGTAGGTTTGGACAATTGATTTGTTGTTGGTAGGTGTGGAAGAATTGACGAATTGGGTTGATTTTTAATAGTGAGGTGTCGTTTAAGTCTTTTTGAACATAGTTTGGATTTGTTAGGTGGAAAGAAATAATGTCTTGATAGCGTTGTAGTTTTGCTCCATGATAGCCTCCAATCGATGGAACGTGATATGAGGTTGATGCGTCATTGAATGTGTTTACCGTCATATTGTAAACGCGATAGTGTTTTATATTTTTTTCTGCTACTTCTGCTTTTATTTGTTCTAAGGCAGGGGTTGATTGTATTTCTAATTCGGATGGTTTTTTGTAATTGTCTTTTGAAATGTAGCGATTATCAACTTGCCATAGGTCAATCACCGATGCAATTCCTATTATTGCTATTGCTATGAATTCTTTCTTTAAAATGTTTCTAACAAATAGGAATAAGGTTGCAAAAGCTATTGCAATAAAGATGAAAGAACGTAAAGCGTCCGATGTAAAGGCTTCTTTTCTATCCTCATACAAGGCTTGAATAAAACTATCGCCTAAGATTGCTTGGAAAGTTGCGTCTTGTGAAGAGGAGAATGAAGCAAATAATTCGGGAAAAAGAGCACATATTAAACAAAAACCTCCAATTACTCCTCCACTTATATAGAGTGCTCTTGTTTTTTTCTTGTTTTCTATTTCTTGATTAAAGAATTCTTTTAGTCCAAGAAAGGCTGTGATTACTAAGGTTACGTTTGCTATTACAAGAATCATTGAAGGGGTACGGAATTTGTTGTAAAGAGGTAGGTGATTGAAAAGAAATTCGTTTAGAATCATAAAGTTATTACCCCAAGATATAAGGATTGAAACAATGGTTGCAGCTAAAAGCCACCAACGTTCCGCACCTTTGATTAGTAAAAAGCCAAGTAGCGAAAGGAAAATAACAATTGCTCCAAAGTAAACCGTACCTGCCGTAAAGGGTTGTTCGCCCCAATAGGTTGAGCCCGCATATTGATTGATTACTTGTTGAATTTGAGGGTGTGAGGCTTGTGCGGGTTGTGTTGTTTGCAGTTCTTGCAAACGGTTTTCGGCAAGAGATTCCCAACGATTGTCCGATGAGCCACCTCCACGAAAGTCGGGAATAAGCATTGTAAAGGTTTCTCCAACGCCATAACTCCATGCGTATGCGTAATCAATTGTTAATCCTTTTGCATTATTGTTTGATTGATTGTTTGCTTGAATTGTCAGTTCGCTTCCTCCTCTCATTGTGTGTTTTGCATACTCTGCATTGAGTGCAAGGTGAGATGAATTTGGCATTATCGCAACTAAGGCTGCAATTATCAAGGCTCCACACGATAAAGCAAAGTTTTTTATTTGTTTTTCTTTGATTGCGTAAATTAAATAAGTGAATCCAAGAATTAAAACAGCGATTAGGGTGTAGTAAGTGATTTGAACGTGATTAAAATATATTTGAAGACCTAAGGAAAGTGTGAATATAATTATCCCCGAAATGTATTTGCGTTTAAAAACGAGTATTATACCGGCAAGAATCGGTGCAATCATTGCCATAGCCCACGCTTTTGTTATGTGTCCTACGGTAATAATTATCACATTGTAAGAACCGAGTGCGTAAATCAAGGCCGAGAAAGCACTAATTAAAGGTTTGGCACCCATAGAGCACATAAAGACATAGAAACCAAGCATCATAATAAAGAATATCCCCGCATCGAAATTACGAGTCCAAAGAGTGAGCGGTGGGGCTATTGTATTGAAAATATTATTTGATTGAGGGAATGCTATTTGATAAGAAGGCATTCCACCAAACATTGAATTTGTCCAATTAGCACTTTCGTTGCTTGCTTTTTGATAGTCAAGTAATTCTTTGGAAGCACCATCGAATTGAGCCATATCGCTTTGGAATAATTTTTTTCCGTCTAAAACAGGAGAAAAAAACACAAGACTAATCACGATAAAAGAAACTATCGCAATAATGTGAGGAATGATTTTTTTGAAGTTCATATCTATCTTTTTATTTTTATTAGAAAGTGCAAAACTACAAAAAAACGTGGAATTTATTCTAAGAATAAAGAAAAAATCGTATTTTTGTAGTCTGAAAAATTTATGACTAATTATAATGAGCGAAGAATTAAGAAAAGGAGAATATACAGCCGCCAATATAAATGTATTGGAAGGTTTGGAAGCCGTTAGAAAAAGACCCGCAATGTATATAGGTGATGTAAACGTTCGTGGATTGCATCACTTGGTTTATGAAGTTGTTGATAACTCTATTGACGAGGCATTAGCAGGGTATTGTAATAAGGTAAGCGTTCAAATATTAGAAAATAATTCTATTAGAGTTGAGGATAACGGTCGTGGAATCCCCGTTGATATTCACCCAAAAGAAGGACGCTCTGCTTTGGAAGTCGTGATGACAGTCTTACATGCGGGAGGTAAATTTGATAAAGGTTCTTATAAAGTATCGGGAGGATTGCACGGAGTAGGGGTTAGTTGTGTGAATGCTTTGTCAAAATATCTTAAAGTAAACGTTTATCGTGATGGAAAGGTATATGAACAAGAATATTCAAGAGGTATTCCACAGTATGCGGTAAAAGAAATAGGTACAACGGAGAAAAGAGGAACGGTAGTAGAGTTTTTACCAGACGATGAAGTGTTTACAGTTAGTGTTTACGACTATCAAACCTTGGCTTCAAGACTTAGAGAATTAGCTTTCTTGAATAAAGGAATTGAATTGTCAATTACCGATTTTAGAACAAAAGATGAACAAGGAAACTATTTGAGTGAAACTTTCTATTCGGAAGAGGGCTTAAAAGATTTCATTTCTTACCTTGATGCAACAAGAGAACACTTAATTCCGGAGGCGATTTACGTAGAGGGAGAAAAGCAAGGCATTCCTATTGAAATAGCAATGCAATACAATACAGGCTTTACAGAAAATCTTCATTCGTATGTAAACAACATTAACACACATGAAGGAGGTACACACTTGACAGGATTTCGTCAAGGAATGACAAGAACCTTAAAAAACTATGCAACAAAAGAAGGATTGCTTGATAAATTGAAATTTGAGATAGCGGGAGATGACTTTCGTGAAGGATTGACGGCGGTTATTTCGGTAAAAGTTGCAGAACCTCAATTTGAAGGACAAACAAAGACTAAATTAGGAAATAGCGAAGTAGCACCGGCAGTTGCAGCAGCGGTAAGCGAAATCTTAACCAATTATTTGGAAGAACATCCTAAGGAAGCAAAACAAATAGTCGATAAAGTAATTCTTGCAGCAACGGCAAGACACGCCGCAAGAAAAGCAAGAGATCTTGTACATCGTCAAACAATATTAGGAGTTGCGGGATTGCCGGGGAAATTAGCCGATTGTGCATCAAATGACCCTACCGCATGTGAATTATTCCTTGTCGAAGGGGATTCAGCGGGCGGAACAGCAAAACAAGGTCGTGATAGAGAACATCAAGCCATTCTTCCATTGAGAGGAAAGATACTAAACGTAGAAAAAGCAATGCAACACAGAGTCTTAGACTCGGAAGAAATAAAAAATATCTATACAGCATTGGGCGTATCCATAGGAACAAAAGAAGATTCCAAAGCTTTGAATATGGAAAAGCTACGTTACCACAAAGTAATCATTATGACCGATGCCGATGTCGATGGAGCACACATTGCAACCTTGATTTTAACATTCTTCTTCCGTTATATGCGAGAACTAATTGAAGAAGGCCACGTTTTCATTGCAACACCTCCATTGTATAGAGTATCATCTAATAGCAATAAACAAGGAGTTTATTGTTGGAATGAAGAAGAAAGAACACTTGCAATAGAAGAACAATCAGGTGGAAAGGGTAGAGTAGAGGTTCAACGCTACAAAGGTCTTGGAGAAATGAACGAAGAACAACTTTGGGAAACAACAATGAATCCACAAACTCGTATTTTAAGACAAGTAACTATTGAAAACGCATCGGAAGCCGATAGAGTTTTCTCAATGCTTATGGGAGATGATGTTCCACCACGAAGAGAATTTATAGAAAAGAACGCAACATACGCAAATATAGATGCGTAATAAAAAATCAAAAAAATAAATGCTCCTTGAAAAATCTTGGAGCATTCTTTTTTTTCTTGATTTTAAAAAAATAATACTTGATTTTATTTTTTTAATTCTTGATTTTATTTTTCTCTTTCTTTGTTTTATTACAACAATTCTTTATTTTTGCAATATGGGACAAGATATTGAAATTTTCAAACTTAATAATACTAATGATATTTTCAAAGATGTAGAAAGTATTGTTGAACAAGCACGTGCTTATGCTTACAATGCTGTAAACATTGCTATGGTGCAACGAAATTGGTTATTAGGAAAACGTATTGCAGAAGAAGAATTGCAAGGAGAAGATAGGGCAATATACGGCAAAGAGGTTGTAAAACAACTTTCTCTACACTTAACAAATATTTATGGCAAAGGATTTACGCAAAGTAATCTTTATCAGTTTGTTCAGTTCTATAAATTTTTTCCAGAGATTTTCCACGCAGTGAGTGTAAAATCTCAAATACTTTCACGGAACTTGAATCCTCTATTATTACTCATATACAAAAATTTGTAATGGAGTTAGGTAAAGGTTATGCTTTTGTTGCTCGACAACAACATATCAAGACTGATATGGGAGATTACTTTATTGATTTGGTATTTTATAACTATATACTTAAATGTTTCTTGTTGATAGATCTTAAAACATCAAGAATTACTCATCAAGATGTTGGACAAATGGATATGTATGTAAGAATGTATGATGATTTAAAGCGTACACAAGGAGATAATCCTACAATAGGACTTATTCTTTGTTCGGAAACAAGTGAGGATATGGCACGTTATTCAGTTCTACATGATAATGAGCGTTTGTTTCAAGCAAGATATTTAACCTATTTACCAACTATAGAACAACTAAAAGAAGAAATAGAATTGCAAAAAGAGATTTTCAGACAACAACACGAAGACAATAAATAATAACTCAAAGAAAAACGCTCGTAAGTCTTTGAAATATTTTGACAAACGAGCGTTT
>CALEFF010000086.1 GCA_937876865.1 uncultured Bacteroidales bacterium
AATGCCTTAAAACCTTGGAGGGACATAAATATAGTGTCCGTTCCGTAGCATATAGTCCCGATGGTACAAAAATAATCAGCGGTTCAGTGGATAGAACCATTAAGATATGGGATGCAAACACAGGAGAGTGCCTTAAAACCTTGGAGGGACATTCAAGTTATGTCTATTCCGTAGCATATAGTCCCGATGGCACAAAAATAATCAGCGGTTCAGGGGATAAAACCGTTAAGATATGGAATGCAAAAAAAGGAAAATGTATTAAAACCTTGAATGGACATACTTCTTCTGTCCTTCCCGTATCATATAGTCCCGATGGTACAAAAATAATCAGCGGCTCACTGGATGGAACTATTAAGATATGGAATGCAAACACAGGACAATGCCTTCAAACCTTGGAGGGATATTCATATTATGTCAATTCCGTATCATATAGTCCCGATGGCACAAAAATAATCGGCGGTTCAGTGGATAATACCATTAAGATATGGGATGCAAACACAGGAGCCTGTCTTCAAACCTTGAGGGGACATTCAGATTATGTCTATTCCGTAGCATATAGTCCCGATGGTAGAAAAATAATCAGCGGTTCAGATGATAATACCATTAAGATATGGGATGCAAACACAGGAAAATGCCTTAAAACCTTGGAGGGACATACAGATACAGTCTTTCCCGTAGCATATAGTCCCGATGGTACAAAAATAATCAGCGGTTCAAGGGATGGAACCGTTAGGATTTGGGGAGAGGAATAAGATTAGTTTTTTTGAAAATAAAGAAAACATAAGCTAAGTCTTAGCTTTATAAAATTACAAACACGTTGTAATACTTCTCCAACGTGTTTGTAATACTTTTACAACGTGTTTGTAATACTTTTACAACGAGCTTGTAATACTTCTACAAACGCGTTGTAAAAATTTTTTCCTTAGGAATATTTTTACAAATCTGTTGAAAAGTAGTGTGAAAATAATGCTTTTTTCAAGAAAAACTGCGTTTTCTTATTTTTTCTCTACTCCAACGCTTCAATTATCTTACTTACGAGTTTGTGGCGTACTATGTCGCAGGATTGAAGTTCTATTATAGCAATGCCTTTAATGTGTTTGACTCTTTCTATTGTTGGAAGAAGTCCCGAAAGTTGATTCTTTGGAAGGTCAATTTGCGTTACATCTCCTGTTATTATGAATTTTGAGTTTCTTCCCATACGAGTAAGAAACATTTTTAATTGTTCCATTGAGGTGTTTTGTGCCTCGTCCAAAATAACAAAAGCATTATCAAGAGTTCTTCCTCGCATAAATGCCAAAGGTGCTATTTCTATGACGCCTTGTTGAATAAGGGATTCTAATTTCTGTTGAGAAAGCATATCTCTTAAAGCATCGTAAAGAGGTTGTAAATAAGGATCGAGTTTTTCTTTTAAATCTCCGGGAAGAAAACCAAGATTCTCTCCTGCTTCTACTGCTGGACGGGTAAGAATTATGCGTCTTACTACTTTGGCTTTTAGTGCTCTAACGGCAAGTGCTACTGCTGTGTAGGTTTTTCCACTTCCTGCTGGTCCAATGGCAAAAATCATATCGTTTTTCTCGCTTTCTTTTACCATTTTTGCTTGATTTTCGCTTCTTGCCTTTACCCTCAATCCGTTATCTCCATAAACAAGGACTTCTTCTTCTTTGTTTTTGAAGTATTCGTTTTGTTGCAAAACCGACATTATTATTTTTTCATCAATATAACCTTGATTTTCGTATGCGATTGTAAGGTTTTTGAAAAATGTTTCAAAGTCTTGTAAGTCTTTTTCTTCTCCGCTAACAAGGAGTTTTTCGCTTCTTTCTGTTAATTCAAGGTGTGGGAAGATTGTTTCAATAAATCGAAAATTTTTATTGTTTATTCCCCAAAATTCTCTAAGGTCTATGTTTTCTAAATTAAAACTTAATTCCATTTATTCAATGATTTTTATTTCTGTTCTACGATTCATTGCTCTACCTTCTTCGCTATTGTTGTCTGCTATTGGTCGAGAAAATCCATAACCCTTTGCTTGCAGGCGAGAAGTGTCTATTCCTTTTTCCTCTAAGTAAGAAACAATTGCTTCTGCTCTTTGTTGTGAAAGTTTTATGTTGTGTTCTTTGTTGCCAACGTTGTCGGTGTGTCCTTCTATTAAGAGTTTTAGTGAAGGATTGTTTTGTAAGAGTTCTATTAGGGTTTGCAATTCGGCATACGAGGTTGGTAATATGGTGTGGGAATTTGTTTCAAAGAAGATATTTTTTAAAACTATGCTTTCTCCTGCTTTGATTGGTGTGAGTAGTATTTGTTTTTCTTGATTTTCTCTATCGGTTGAAATGTTTTCCGAATAGAAAAGATAACCCTCACAAGAGATAGAAAAAGCATATTCTTCTCCTTGTGTAAGGCAGATAAGAAATTCACCTGTCTTTTTATCGGAAAAACTCTCGTGAGCAACTCTTCCTGTTGAAAGATTCTTTATTTGCAAACGTGCATTCAAAGGCATTTGAGTTTCTTTATCAAGAATATTTCCTTTTATGTAAGATGCAGCAAGAGGTCGTATTTCTTCGGGCATTGTAAAGTAATAAAGGTCTAAATCGCAAGCATATATTGCAAAATCACCTCTTGCAGATAGGGTAAGAGAGTTTTCATCTTTTGAAGTGTTAATTGGATAACCAAGGTTTTTTGCTTGTTGAAATTTTCCGTTCTCTATGTTTGAATAAAAAAGGTCAAATCCTCCCATTCCTAAATGCTCATCGCTTGCAAAATAAAGCACAGTGTTTGATTGATGAACAAAAGGCGACATTTCGTTTCCAATAGTGTTTATGTTACTGCCACAGTTTTTTGCTTTTGTCCATTGTCCATTGTCTTTTAGGTAAGAATAATAAATATCAGATTTGCCAAAACCTCCATTTCTATTAGAAACAAAAAACAAGGTTCTACCATCTGATGCTATGCAAGGTTGAGAATCCCAAGCGTTTGAATTGACATTTGCTCCTAAGTTTTTAGGTTCTTGCCATTGACCACCAACTTTTTCACTCACATATATGTCGCAACTGCCTAAACCATCATCTGCTCCACAGCGTGTAAAGAAAATAAATCGTCCATCGGGCGAAAGACTTCCCGCTCCTTCGTTTAAATTGGAGTTTAATAAACTTGGTAGTTTTTCTGCCTTTGTCCATTGATTGTTTTTGTTTTGAGAAATAAAAAAATCTTCTCCTTTATCCCTTCTTGTGAAAAGTAATTGAGAAGCATCTGCTGTTAAACAAGGTAAATACTCATCATATTGAGTGTTGATTGCCTTTCCCATATTCTTTGGCGAGAAATCAACGGGATTTTCTTTTTGAAAGATGCGAAAATCTGCCGTTTCTTTTAATTTCTTTGCTTGCTCGGAATAGCGTTTACAAGGGATAGTGCTTACAAAGAATGTAACACTATCGTATTTCTCTTCTAATAGATAAATATTTGCAAGGTCAATATAGAGTTTACAATCAAAAGTTTTGTCTTTTTGCCAAACTGTTAAAAGTTCTTGCTTTGCTTGTTCAATATTGTTTTGAGCAATGTAGATTTCCGAAAGTGCTAAATAGGAAGAAAGAAATTCGGGATATTTATCTTTTAGAGATAAAAGTTCTTTTTGAGCATCTTCCACTTGATTTGTACGCAAGAGTTGTACCGCTTTCTCAAAACGCTTCTCTGCCTTTGATTGAGCAAAAGATAAAGCAGAGAAAAAACAAGAAAAAACAAAGATTAAAAATATTTTTTTCATTACTATTTTTTTGCAAATGTAAAGAATTAAATAAATAAAACAAAGAAAAAAAATAATTTTTCTACGCTTTATTTCTGCACGTGGTGCAGTCGAGTCTGCATGTGGTGCAGAAAAAACTGCACGTGGTACATATTTTTTGAATGTTTAAATTCTCCAACAAACAACACCGCCGACCTTCATTTTTTTTTTTTTTTTGAAAAAAAATAATATTTTACAGAAAAGACTTGAAATATTCGTTTTTTTCTTTTAACTTTGTAGCGTAAATTTAAATATCTTTAAAGTTATGAAAAAGTTATTATTAAGTTGTGTTGTATTATTCTTGTTGAATATTCTACACTTTAATCAATCGCAAGCACAAGATTGGCAGAATTCACATAGTGTTACTTTGCACACGCAGTTTTCTACTGATGCTTACGCTCAGAAAGTAAAGGTCTATAACAATGATTATTTAGTCGGAATAACGAAAAAAGATGGAGTAGATCATTATGGTTTTGTATTATGGCACAATACTGATAATTACAAAAATATTGCTCTTTTAAACACAGTAGATATTATCATAAATGACTTTACTTTTTTAGGAGATACTTTGTTTTTTTGTGGAAAAAAATTAACGATTCAAGGCAATTACGTTGGTATTATAGGGTACTTTAATATGAACGACTTTATTAATAATAATACTTTTCAGTACCGTTATACACACATCTTTGGTGTTGGTAATTTAACTAAAATCTTAATAAATCAATATAATACAGGAGATATAATTTTATCAGCAATAGGTAACGGATCTGCTCAAATTATTCATATAAATCTTGCAAATCTTTTAAATGCTTACCAAAACCCTTTTCCAACTTTGTTTGCTAATCAATCAGAAATAGTATTTGATATGTTTTATTCTCAAAATCGAATAACAACTGTTAGCAAACTTCATCCTTCCGATCAATATATTATTAGATATTTTGGAATAAATGGTCAATATTTGCAAAATATAAGTAATTATATTTATACATTTCCAAATATTTATACTATATACACAAGCGATCCCGAAGATTATCCTCTTCACATAGCAAATATTTCACAAGATACTTTTGCGGTTTGTCTTTCAGCAAGTGATGGACAAAGAGATTTTACTATGATAAATTTCCATAAAAAATTTTCGCATAACATTTTTTCTTCTCAATTACTTCGACATTATGACAAAAACCACACAGTATTAGAAATGGAGTATTCTACTGTTATAGACAAATTATTATTGTTAAATGATAGTTATTTTAATGGACAAGGGAAAATCCAAACTATGGATTACATCAATCCTTTTGCGACAAGTTCTTATATTACATTATCAGAAAGGCTTAGTATTCCAAGCAAAATAAATCATTTTAGTTTGATTTCTCCAAATCATTATGCAGTTGCAGGAACTTATTCTTTTTCTCAAACAAATAATCTGCAATTATTTGCCACAAAAGATATAAATTCAAATAATCTATCTTGTTTAAATAATTTAGGTGCAAAAGTAGATATTTACACTCCTACTTCTGGTGTTTGGTTTAATGCTCCTTCAACACCACAATCCCTAAACTTAATATGGATTGTAGATAATATAGATAATAATGTATTTAATTTAACCTTAGATTGTATAAATTAAAAATTTTAAAATATTAAAGTTATGAAAAAGTTATTAGTAATTTTATTAGCATTATTGCCTTTTTGTTCAAAAGCTCAATTAGATACAGTTTGGGTAGGAGATGATTATTTTGACCAATATATATTTCCTCCTTTAATAGATAATTCTATTGAAAGAAGTTGTATTCCACAACTCAGTTTAGGAGGAAATACTAATTGGTTTGGTATGGCTTATACTTGTGAATTTGGAGTTGATTATCTTAGAGGAGTTGCACAAAGATATGAAGTTGCAGAAAATGATAGCGTTAGTATAATGGGAGTTGCTATTTATACATATTTTCATCTTGAATATCCTTTTGTGCGTCAAGATGATACTATAACATTAAGTATATTAAACTCTGATTTAACAGAAACTTTATACTCTAAAACTTTTATTTCGGGCAGTGTAACTGATACTAACTTTAATTTCCAAAGTTATCTTCAAACTTGCAATAATAATTTTTCTAATCCTTTTGTAGAATGTGTTTTTGATGATACTATTACTTTATATGAAGATTACTATGTCGCTTTTGAGCATAATAGTGCTTGCAGTTTTTTACTTGATAATGTAGGAAATTTTTGCACCGATTTAGTATTAATGAAATTAAATGTGCCGGAAGATGAGATTACTATTTATCCAGGCACAGGAACTGATGAACAGAGACAATATGTCCCATATAGATATGGCACAAAATATAAACCATACGTAAAGACTTGTACATATAGAGGTTGGACCTATGTTGAAGATATAAGTTGGTATGAAAGGTATATAGAGCGAGCAATGTACTGCAATTATCCTTTTGTAGAAAGAACAGATACCACTGCTTTGCAAGCTTTTGGAATTTGTCCTATTCAAGCTATAATAGATACTTCTTCTTCTGATTCGTTAGACAGTGGCGTTGTTTCGGTTGAATTGCTTGAAGAAAATGTTGAGATTTATCCTAATCCTGCAAAAGATGTTTTGAATATAAATTCTGCTTTTGCAATAAAAGAAGTTGAAATCTATAATGCTTTGAATCGCTTTATTGAAAAACGCAAAGCAAACGGAAAAAACATTCAGTTAAATATTGCAAACTACAAAGCAGGTTCTTACATAGTAAAAATAAACACCGCAAAAGGCAGCGTGAAAAAGAAATTGATTGTGGAATAAGAATAGAAAAAGGCGACTGAGATAATCAATCGCCTTTTTTATTTGTTTGCTTTTTTTTCTTTATCTTTGCCAAAAATATTCTTTTATGAAAAAATACATTTTTGCTTTAATTATAGCGTTGTTTTTCTGCAATGTTTTGTTTGCAGTGCCTGCTCAAAAGAAATTGATTACTATCACTCAACCTAATGGAAAGGAACTTTCTTATTGGTTAAAGGGCGATGAGTTTATTCATTGGGCAGAATCTATTGACGGATACACTCTTCTTCACAATAAGGAAGGGGTTTTGTGTTATGCAACTTTGAACGAAAAAGGTGAAATGGTAGCTTCTCAAATTATTGCTTGCAATCCCGAACATAGAGATGTGAAGGAAGTGATTTTTTTGGAAAAAACCGAGAAGAATCTCTTTTTTTCTGATGAGCAATTGAAGATTGTAAGAGAAAGACGAATGAATCGTTAAGTTTATTTCCGTTTTTTTTCGTATTTTTGCACCCTATGGCAGATAGCAATCAAATAAATAAAGGTAATTATACCGAAGACAACATTAAATCTCTTGAATGGAACGAGCATATTCGCTTGCGTCCGGGTATGTATATAGGTAAACTTGGCGATGGTGCTTCATCTGATGACGGGATTTATGTGTTATTGAAAGAGGTTATTGACAATTCTATTGATGAATTTGTTGCAGGACATGGAAATTGCATTGAAATAGACATAGATTTCCACTCAAAAAAGGTTAGAGTTAGAGACTACGGACGTGGAATCCCTTTGGAGAAAACGGTAGATTGCGTTTCAAAGATGAATACTGGTGCAAAGTATGACTCAGAGACTTTTCAAAAATCGGTAGGTATGAATGGAGTTGGTACAAAGGCTGTAAACGCACTTAGTACCTACTTTAAAATTTCTTCTGTTAGAGATGGAAAGATAAAATCTGCTGAATTTTCGGAAGGAAATCTTACTAACGAAGAAAAAATCAAAGACACAGAAGAAAAAAACGGTACTTGTGTTGAGTTTATTCCTGATAACGATCCAAAGATTTTTGGTAACTACAATTATTTAGATGAGTATGTTGAGAAGATGATTTGGAATTATGCCTACTTAAACAAGGGTTTATCTTTGATTTACAATGGCAAAAAGATTCAATCTAAGAAAGGTCTTTTCGATTTGCTTAACAACAATTTGCAAGAAAACGAATCTCTCTACCCTATTATTCATCTTTCTGCCGGAAGTTTTGAATTTGCTTTCACTCATTCTGATAAGGTTTTCACAGAAGAGCATTATTCCTTTGTAAACGGACAACATACGACACAAGGTGGTACGCATCAATCTGCTTTTCGTGAGGCTTTGGTTAAGGTGTTAAAGGATTTTTTCAAGAAAGACTACGATCCTTCTGATATTCGTTCGGGACTTGTTGCCTCAATCAGCCTTAGAATTAACGAACCTGTGTTTGAATCGCAAACAAAGACCAAATTAGGTTCTACTAATATGATGCCTGATGGCTCAGGTCAAGCAGTTAGGACTTTTATTTTAGATGCAGTTAAAAGCACTCTTGATGATTATCTTCACATTAACTCAGATGTTGCAGAACTTCTTTTGCAAAAAATCATTCGCAACGAAAAAGAACGCAAAGGAATGCAAAATGTAAAAAAACTTGCGAAAGAGAGTGCAAAGAAAGTAAGTCTTACAAATAGAAAACTTAGAGATTGCAGAATACATTATAACAGTAAAGACCCAAGACGTTTAGAATCCACTCTATTTATCACTGAGGGAGATTCTGCATCGGGTTCTATCACAAAGAGTCGTGATGTAAACACACAAGCAGTTTTTTCTTTACGAGGAAAACCTTTGAATACATACGGCGATAGCAAAGAGGTTGTCTATAAAAACGAAGAGTTTAATCTTTTACACAACGCTTTGAACATAGATGAAGATATGGATAATTTGCGATACAATAATATTGTAATTGCAACCGATGCCGATGTTGATGGAATGCACATAAGAATGTTGCTAATGACGTTCTTTTTGAAGTTTTTCCCCGACTTAGTAAAAGCAGGTCATATATACATATTGCAAACTCCTTTATTTAGAGTAAGAAATAAAAAAGAAACTCTTTATTGTTATAGCGAACAAGAAAGAGATGAAGCAATAGGAAAATTAAGAGGCGAAGTAGAAATCACACGTTTTAAAGGGCTTGGAGAAATCTCTCCTGATGAGTTTAGAAACTTTATAGGTAAAGACATAAAACTTGACCCAATTCTTCTAAACAAAGAATCGGGAGTTAGTTCTATATTAGATTTCTTTATGGGAAAAAATACTCCTGAAAGACAAAACTATATTATAGAAAATCTACGTTATGAAGAAGTACAATAGTAATAAATTATTTTTTAGAAATATGAAAAAAACAGTTTTTTATCTTATTTTGGCTTTCATTTGCTTTGGACAAACAGATATTTTTGCTCAAAACGATGAAGTAAAACCTTGGACCGATGTAGTAATTGATAATAGAGATCCTTCTCTTTGGACGTGGAACAAAAATAATTCTTCACGTTTTAGCATTAGAGGCGATTTTGACGGAGATGGATTTTCAGAAAACTTATACGAAACTGCAACTACTATTTTTTCTGATAACGATGAACTCACTCCTTTAAAACTTGACGGAGATTTAGGAGTGTATTTCTTGGTTAATGAAGGAGATTTAGACGGAGATGGTGGAGATGAAATTTCATTTATGAGTGTTTATCGTGATTTTTCAGACATTAACTATTTCAGAGTTTGGACCTACACAGGCAATAAATGGAAAGAACTATTTTGTGTACAAGTTCACGAATATGACTGCCCTAATTACAAAGCCACAAAGCCAAACGAGATGTTTACTCATCAATGGAAAAGAAAAAATGGTTACAACTTAAACAAAATAGTATTGAAACTTCACGATGGAGTTGTAGATGTAATTGCTATACACCCTAACGAACGCTACGCAATTGAACACATAAAACTCGTAGGCAAGACTTTTTCAAAAAGAGAATGGGGAACAATAATTCAACCTCGCAACGACTACTAATCAAGCAATGAAAAAAGTAATTGTTGTTGGAGCAAGTTCCGGCATTGGCGAGCAAGTAGTACACCTTCTTTTGAAAGATGGTTGCAGTGTAGGGATTGCCGCACGAAGAATAGAGAAATTAAAAGATATTCAAGATAAATACGGCGAAGAAAGAGTAAAAATCATTGATTTAGACGTTCAAAAACAAGACGCTACTTCTCGTTTAGAGACTTTAATCAATCTCTTAGGAGGAATGGATTTGTATTTTCACGCCTCAGGCATAGGAAATCAAAACATAGACTTAGTTCCCGAAATAGAAATTGAAACCTCAAAAACAAATTGTGAAGGATTCATTCGTTTAGTTACCTTTGCATTTAATTGGTTCTGCAAAAACAAACAAAAAGGACATATTGCAGTAATTTCTTCCATTGCAGGAACAAAAGGGCTTGGCGTTGCACCTGCCTATTCTGCAACAAAAGCAATGCAAAACACCTACATACAATCGCTTTGCCAACTCTCAAAAATCAAAAAAGCCAATATTTCATTCACAGACATACGTCCAGGATTTGTTGCGACCGATTTACTAAATTCAAGCAAACACTATCCTATGTTAATGAAAAAAGAAAAAGTAGCAAAAATAATAATCAAAGCCCTAAAACGCAAAAAACGAATAGCAATCATAGATTGGAAATTCCACCTATTAGTAATACTTTGGCGAATGATACCCTCTTGCATCTGGGAAAGAATAAGCGTAAAAAATTAGCAATAAAAAAACGCCTATGAATAAACAAGAACTAATAGAATTATCAAACAACAGATATGAAGCAGAGAAAATATTAAAACAATCGTTTGGATTTGACAACTTTTACGATGAACAATGGCGAGCAATTCAACGTTTACTTCGAGGTGAGCGTATATTACTAATTGAAAGGACTGGTTTTGGAAAATCTCTCTGCTATCAATTTCCTGCAATCCTGTTTGACGGCTTAACTATTATATTTTCCCCTCTCGTTGCCTTGATGAGAGATCAAGTAAAATCTTTAAACCAGAAAGGAATCAATGCGAGATGTATAAATTACGAACAATCAAAAGAAGAAAATGAAGAGGCTATAAAATTAGCTCTGACTGGTAAATTAAAAATTTTGTATATTGCTCCTGAACGTCAAGAAAATACAGAATGGTTAGAGTCTGTTAGAGAAATGAAATTATCAATGGTTGTTATAGATGAAGCACATACAATTTCCGTTTGGGGACATGATTTTAGACCTGCATTTAAACGTATTATCAATCTTGTAAAATTATTACCAATTGACACTCCTGTCTTAGCAACTACTGCAACCGCTACACTTAGAACACAAAAAGATATTGAAACTCAAATGGGCACAGGTGTTAAAACAATAAGAGGCAATCTTTTAAGAGAAAATTTCAAACTCTATGTAATAGAAACTAATTCCGAAGACGAAAAACTAATTTGGATTGCTAAATATGTAAATAAATTATCGGGTACTGGGTTAATTTATACAGGCACAAGAGTTGATGCAGAAGTATATTCAAGATGGTTAGAATTTGTTGGAGTAAATGCAATTGGCTATCACGCAGGATTGGACTCTGATTCAAGAAAAGAAATCGAAAAAGGCTTAATGGATAATAAATATAAATGTATCGTTTCTACTAATGCCTTGGGAATGGGCATAGATAAATCGGACATTCGCTTTATTATCCATACACAAATCCCACAATCACCAATACATTATTACCAAGAAATAGGAAGAGCTGGACGAGATGGTTTAACATCTCACTTAATTCTATTTTTTAATTCGCAATTAGATTCAAATAATGATTACATTGATAGTGAATTACCAAAAGCTTTTATAGAAACCGCTAAACCTAATATAGAAACCTACCAAAAAGTTATTGATATTCTAAAAGAAGAAATGTTAAGAGAAAATGATATTTTAAGAAAAGCAAATATCAAGCAACAAATTTTTAGAGTAATAAAAGCAGATTTAATAGAACAAGGCATTATTAAAGAAATGCAATTAGGACGTTCTAAGTATTATATGTATCAACCTAATGCTCCCGAACTTGACACAACAAAATTTGAAGAATTAAAACAGTTTAAATTAGATGAATTTAATTCAATGATTGATTATGTATTTACAAAACAAGCTCGAATGAAGTTTTTGTGTAATTATTTAGGCGATACGTTTTCCGATAACATTAAATCGGGTTGCGATAATACAAGCGAAAAAAAATTAACACCAATTGAAGATTATCAACTGAGAGAAAAACTAAAAGAATTTCACGAAACATATTTTCCAACAATTAAATGCGTACAGAGATATAATAATATTATAGACGGAGTTGCTGCTTCCTATTATGGTGTTTCAAATGTTGGAGCCACAATACATAGATGCAAATATGAAAATGGAGGAGATTTTCCAGACTTTCTTGTAAAACAGACTTTGAAAGCATACAGAAAAAAATTTGGCAACAAACATATTGATTTTGTCATGTTTGTTCCACCTTCTATTTCTGGAACTTTGGTTGAAAATTTCGCAAAGAAAATCGCACAAATCTTAGACATTCCATTCTCATACGCAGTAGAAAAAACAAAAGAGACTGAAGCTCAAAAAAGATTTCGCAACTCATACCTAAAACGAGATAATGTGAAAGATTCTTTCAGTATAAATAATACAGATGTAACAGACAAAACAATTCTATTGATTGATGACATATACGATAGTGGTGCAACACTAAGGGAAATTGGCAAAATATTGACAAAAGCTGGTGCATTAGAAATTGTGCCACTTGTTATTGCAAAAACTGTTGGACGTGATAATGATTAAAACCTATAATATGAAACAAGAATATACATATTGGCTTGCATTAGCAAACGCAGAAAATATTTACACAAGACGTAAGAATGAAATCTTAGCAAAGATTCATGAAGACAATTCTTCTCTTGCTCATTTTTTTACAGAAGAAAATAATTGGAAAAGTAGTTTTGATTTATCACAAGATGAAATCCAAAGTCTATTACAAGAAAAAGAAAAACTTAATAATTATTCTTTTATCGTAGAAGACCTATTAGAACAAGGTTATCAAATAATACCTATTTTTTCATCTGATTATCCTAAAACACTTAAAAAAAATTTAAAATTCTCTTCACCAATTCTTCTTTACGCTTATGGAAATATAGAATTATTAAACAAAGAAAGTGTTGCAATAGTAGGCTCAAGAAATGCTAATGACACATCTCTTAATTTTACTGATAATATTGCTTCTTTATCTGTTTCAGATGGATTAGTCATTGTTAGTGGCTATGCAAAAGGTGTTGATAGACAAGCGTTAGATTCTGCTATCCGAAATGGAGGTTCAAGTATTATTGTTCTTCCGCAAGGAATTACAACATTTGGCTCAGGATATAAAACTTTATACAAAGAAATTGCTTCTGGACGTGTATTAGTTATTAGTACTTTCAGACCAAATGCTGGTTGGGATAAAGGGTTAGCTATGGCAAGAAACCAATATATATATGGACTTGCTGAAAAAATATTTGTAGCCGAATCAGATAGTAAAGGAGGAACATATTCTGGCGTTCAAGATGGTTTGAAAAAAAACAGAATCATTTATGTTAGAAAACCAAACTCTAATGAAAAAAATGCTAATGACTTATTGATCTCAATGGGAGCAAAACCTGTTGATATAAATGGCAAGACTATAATTGAAAGTAATAATTTACAAGAATCAATATCAATAGAAATTCAAATAGATGAGTTATTACTGAAAGGAGAATACACAACAAAAAAACTTGCAGAAATACTTTTAAAAGACGATACAAAAAAATCACAATCAGAAATTAGAAAAATTCTAAACAAAAAAGGAATCCAGCCAACAAATCCTGGAAAATCACCATTGAAATACACTAAAATGTTATCAACTCTAACATTATTTTAAAAAATTAGCAATAAAAAAACGCCGTAAATCAAGTTACGGCGTTTTGTGTGTTTAATATTATATTTATCTAACCGAAGTAAAGCCTTTCATAAGTCCTCTTTCTGCTTTTTCCATAAAGGATATTATTTCATCTCCTTCTTTGGTTTGAGGTAATTGTTTGATTTCTGCTAAGGCATTAGTGTATGTCAATCCTTTTTGGAAAACTACTCGATAAATATTTTGAATATTGTTTATCGTTTCAGTAGAATATCCTCTTCTTGATAAACCTACTGAATTTACTCCGCAGTATGAAACAGGGAATTTACCACCTTTTACGTATGGAGGAATGTCTTTATCTACTAAACTACCTCCCATTAAAATTACGTGCTTGCCTATGCGACAAAATTGATGAATTGCACTTTGTCCGCCTATGATTGCGTAATCATCTACTTCAACATGACCTGCAAGAGTTGCAGAATTTGCTAAGATACAATTGTCTCCTATTATGCAATCGTGAGCAACGTGAGCGTAAGCCATTATAAGATTATTGTTTCCAATTACTGTGCGTTTAGAAGCATTCGTTCCTCGATTGATTGTAACGAATTCTCTTATTATGTTGTTATCCCCTATTTCGGCTGTTGTGTATTCTCCTGCAAATTTCAAATCCTGAGGAATTGCTGCTATGCTTGCCGAAGGAAATATTTGACAATTTTTACCTATTCTCGCTCCTGGGAAAATTGTAACGTGAGAACCAATCCAACAATCATCGCCTATTTCTACATCATCGTAAATAACAGCGAAAGGTTCTATTCTTACATTCTTCCCTATTTTTGCATTAGGATGAACATAATACATTTGATTGTTCATTTTCTTTATTTTTTAGTTTTAGCAACTTGTGCCATCAACTGTGCTTCTACAACTAATTTATTTCCCACGTAAGCCTCGCCTTTCATTTTCACTATTCCTCTTCTGATTGGCTCGCTTAATGTAAGTTTTAATAATAATGTATCTCCTGGTACTACTTTATTTCTGAATTTTACTTCTTCAAATTTCATAAAGTAAGTACTATAATTTTCTGGATCTTCAATATCTTTTAGTGCTAATACACCTCCTGTTTGTCCTAAGGCTTCTACTATTAACACTCCTGGCATTACAGGCTCTTGTGGAAAGTGTCCGTTAAAGAAATCTTCGTTTCCTGTTACGTTTTTCAATCCTATTACATAGTCTTCTCCTATTTCTATTACTTTATCTATAAGTAACATTGGAAATCTGTGTGGCAATAAATTTTTTATTGCTTTAATATCATATACAGGTTCTTTATTTGGGTCGTAAACTGGTATTGTGTTATTTTCCATAATGGTTTTAATTTTTCGTGATAATAAATTATTTACTTTATGTCCTGGACGCTTAACTATAAAGCGTGCTTTTATTGGTTTTCCTACAAGTGCAATATCGCCAATGAAATCTAAAAGTTTATGACGTGCTGGTTCGTTTTCAAAATTCTGCTTTACATTGTTCAACAATCCTTTTTCTACTTTAATATCATTAGGATTTTTTCCAAAAACACTCGCTAAATGTTTTATTTGTTCTTCTTCCAAAACCTTATCTACAAAGATTAGTGCATTATCTAAATCACCTCCTTTTATAAGGTTTAGTTTTAAAAGTTGTTCTATTTCGTCTAAGAAAACAAATGTTCTACAATTTGAAAATCCTTCTTTAAACTCCGACAATTTCTTCAAACAAGAGTTTTGACTTCCTATGATTCTTGGAGAGAAATCAATATTTAAATCTACTCTAAACCCATCGTATGGCATTGCAATCAACTCTATGTCGTTTTCTTCATCAACATAAGAGACTATTTCTTTTAAACAAAAATATTTTCTTTCCTTTTCTAATTGTTCTACTCCACTTTTCTCAATTGCTTCAAGCCAATATTTTGAACTACCATCAAGAATAGGGACTTCTTCTCCATTTATCTCAATCAAAGCGTTATCAATATTTGAGGCATACAAGGCTGCCATTAAATGCTCTATTGTTGCAACCTTTGCACCTTTTGCTTCAATTGTTGTTCCTCTTGAAGTCTCGGTAACAGCCTCAGCCTCAGCCTTAACTATCACGGGATTTTCCAAGTCAATTCTTTTAAAAACAATCCCACTATTAGCCTGGGCAGGCAAAATATTAACTTCAACATTTTTTCCTGTATGAAGTCCTTTGCCTTTGAGTGTTATTTTATTTTTTATTGTTGTTTGCTTTTCCATAATTTAAAAGTGCAAAGTTAAGAACTTTTATTCAAACACACAATCTTTACAATCAATAAAATATTTCAAAGAAATAAAAAATTAAAACAAAGAATTAAAAAAATAATTCTAAGAATAAAAAAATTATTTCTTTGAATTATTTTAACAAGCAAAAGTTTGCGTTAGTTAAAATTTTATTTGTATCTTTGCAAATTCAATTATATATCTATATATCAGCAATATGAAAAAAAGATTTGTTGTATTAGTAGTTTTAATGATGAGTTTTGTCTTTTCTTTTGCACAAAGCAACAACAAAGATCTCTTTCCATTTTACATTGGTAAGGACTATGTTGTAGTAGGTGTAAGTGCGAAAACCACAGACAAAGAACTCTTAGAAATAAGAAAGAATATTTTGCAATATTCCTCTATTCGTTTCAACGAATTTGACGTAGTAAGAGGAGAAAACGGAGATATTTATTTCTTATCAATTAAGGTGGATTGCCGAGACGGATATAATGCATACATATCTCATAGTTTTGAAAAAGGAGACACTACAATACACGGATTTGTTAGAGATTACACAAAGACACACTTTAACAGAGCATTTTATTACGGAGACCTAACAGACAAAACCTCTGGAATAGAAAGAATTAGAAAAGAATTAGCAGAAAAAGAAGAAGAAAAATAAAAATTTTTTAAGATAATATTAGGTTAAGAAAAAAAATGTGTGTAATTTTGCACACCCAAAAATTGATGAAAGATGGCAAAGAAAACGAAAGACGTAAGAGTACAAGTTATACTTGAGTGCACAGAGCACAAAGCATCAGGAATGCCTGGTACATCTCGCTATGTAACCACAAAATCAAAAAAGAATACTCCTGAGCGTTTAGAATTAAAGAAATATAATCCTATATTGAAAAGGATGACTGTACATAAAGAAATTAAATAAAAAGAATAGGAGTTATAAGATATGGCAAAGAAAGTAGTTGCAACCCTTAAAACCTCATCAGGAAAGGATTTTGCGAAAGTTATAAGAACAGTTCGTTCAGAAAAAACAGGAGCTTACACTTTTAAAGAAGAGATTGTTCCTTCTGATAGTGTAAAAGAATATCTTGCAAAGAAATAGTACTTGGCGAAGAGTGTGTTGTGATTTTTTTTACAACACGTTTAGTATAAAATTTTAGTAAAAAGGGTTGTTGTCTAAAAACAATAAGATAACAACTCTTTGTTTTTTTATTTAAAAAAATTGTATTATGGGATTTTTTTCTTTCTTTACAAAAAAGAACAAAGAAACACTTGACAATGGTCTTTCAAAGACCAAAGAAAGTGTATTTAGTAAAATATCAAAAGCCATAATTGGAAAATCCAAAGTAGATGAAGAAGTTCTTGATAACTTAGAGCAAATTTTAATTGAATCAGATGTTGGAGTAGAAACAACTCTAAAAATAATAGAACGCATAGAAAAAAGAGTGGCTCGCGATAAATACTTAGGCACTGCTGAGTTAAACACTATTTTAAAAGAAGAAATAATGTTCTTGCTTAACGAAAACGAAACAGAAGAAAGAGAAAGTTTTGATTTTCCAAAACAAGATTTCCCATACGTAATAATGGTAGTTGGAGTCAATGGAGTTGGCAAAACAACTACAATAGGTAAGCTTGCATATCAATTCAAAAAAGCAGGAAAAAAAGTAGTCCTTGGAGCCTCTGACACATTCCGTGCAGCAGCTGTTGATCAACTAAAAATTTGGGCAGAAAGAGTTGATGTAGATATTATATCGCAAGGCATGGGAGCAGATCCTGCCTCAGTAGCCTTTGACACTTTGCAATCAGCTGTTGCAAAAAAAGCAGATATTGTAATAATTGACACAGCAGGACGTTTACACAACAAAAAAGGTCTTATGGACGAATTGTCTAAGATTAGAAACGTTATGAAGAAAGTTTTGCCTTCTGCTCCAAATGAGGTGCTTTTGGTGCTTGATGCCTCAACCGGACAAAACGCAATTGAACAAGCAAGACAATTTACCGCCGCAACAGACGTAAATGCCTTAGCCTTAACAAAACTTGATGGCACCGCAAAGGGCGGAGTTGTGATTGGAATCTCAGAACAATTTAAAATCCCCGTACGTTACATAGGATTAGGAGAACAAATGGAAGATCTCCAAATTTTTAATCGTCAAGCATTTGTAGATAGTTTATTTGAATAAAATCAAAAGTATGAAAAAAATCTTATTTATCACAGTAGCAGTTTTATTAGGTCTTAACCTAAGTGCTCAAAATTATGAAAGACACAATTTTTCAATGGAAGCAGGTTATGCTCATAGTTTTTCAGAATCTCACCCTACTCAATTAACAAACACAATTGATAATCCAGATCAAGTAAAGCGTATGAAACACGATGTACACTTTGGATTTGATTACGATTACAGATTTTCAAAATACTTTTCAGCAGGTATGAAAGCCTCTATGCTTGTTGGATTTCACTCTTTTGACAAAGTAGTAGGCTCAGACACAGTGTTATATTCAGATGACAAAAACGTATTTTATGTAGGTCCTTCTTTCAAGGCTCAGCTACCTACAATTGCAGAAAAATTTGACATTTGGGCAAAAGCAAGTCTTGGTTATATGAAAACAAGAATCACAGACAAAGCAGAAACACCTGCAATTTACAGCGGTGATTGTTTAGGTTATGGCTTTGAAGCAGGTGTTGATTATCTTTTTTCTGACCATATTGGAATTGGGTTCAACGTTGAATACTTAGCAGGTAAAGTAAAAACTTTCAAAAGTGGAGAAGAGGAAATAGATATTTCTCAAACGCCAGAAAATCTTGGTAGATTAAACATTAGCCTTGGAGTTGTAATCAAATTATAAAAAGACCTATAACCTTGAAAATAAACATCATTACACTCGGTTGCTCAAAAAATCTTGTAGATAGCGAACACTTAGCAGGAGTTTTAAAAGCAAACGGACACGAAGTATTATTTGACTCTACAAAAAAGAAATTTGACGTTGCCATAATCAACACTTGCGGATTTATAGGCGATGCAAAAGAAGAGTCAATCGATGTTATATTAGAATACATAGAAGAGAAGAAAAAAGGAAACATAGGAAAAATCATCGTCTTTGGCTGTTTGGTAGAACGCTACAAAGAAACCTTAGAAGAAGAATTTATAGAAATAGACGCATTCTTTGGAGTAAACAACTATCTCGATATTGCAACATATCTAAATGCCCAAATAGAAAAAGACTTCTTTCTTCAACGACAACCAAGCACACCAAAACACTTTGCTTATCTTAAAATATCAGAAGGTTGCGATAGATTTTGTTCCTTTTGTGCCATTCCCTACATAAGAGGCAGACATATCTCAATCCCAATTGAAGAATTAGTAGAAGAAGCTAAATGCCTTGCAAAACGAGGAGTAAAAGAAATCATAATAATTGCACAAGACACTTGTAACTATGGCAAAGACCTTTATAGAAAAGTAAGACTTGTTGATTTATTAAAAGAAATTGCAAAAATAGAGCAAATAGAATGGATACGTTTGCAATACTCCTATCCTAACGATTTCAACGATGAATTGATAGAATTCTTAGCAAATGAGCCTAAGATGTGCAAATACATCGATATGCCTTTGCAACATATCAACAATCGATTACTTTCTTCAATGAATCGCAAAATTACAGGCGAAGAAATAAGAACCTTAATCAACAAAATCAGAAAAAAAATACCACAAGTATGCCTTCGCACGACCTTAATTGTTGGCTACCCTTCGGAAAGCAAAGAAGAATTTGAAGAGCTAAAAGAATTTGTTGAGCAAACAAAGTTTGACAGAATGGGAGCCTTCACTTACTCCGCCGAAGAAAACACTGCCGCATTTAAATTAGAGGATAACATCAGTCAAGAAGAAAAAGACGAACGTTTAGACGCCCTAACCTTTTTACAAGAAGGCGTTTCCCTAAATCTAAACCAAAAGAAAATCGGCAAAACCTTCAAAGTATTGATAGACAGAAAAGAAGGCGAATACTATGTTGGTAGAACAGAATTTGATTCTCCTGAGGTAGATAACGAAGTATTAATTTCGATAGAAGAAAAAATAAAAATCGGAAACTTTTATCAAGTAAAAATCACCGATGCAGTAGAGTTTGACCTTTATGGTGAGATAGTAGAAAAATAAAACAAAGGATTAAGGAAATAACTCTAAGGAATAAAAAAATAAAACGCTCGTTTGTCAAAATAAAACAAAGACTCACGAGCGTTTTTCTTTGAATTATAAAATCAATCCCTATTCCTCTCCCCAAATCTTAACGGTATAATCATCTGAACCGCTGATAATTTTTGTGCCATCGGGACTATATGCTACCGAATAGACCTCTAATGAATGTCCTTCCAAGGTTTGAAGGCATTCTCCTGTGTTTGCATCCCATATCTTAATGGTTTCATCACTTGAACCACTAATTATTTTTGTGCCGTCGGGACTATATGCTACGGAATAGACAGTACCTGAATGTCCCTCCAAGGTTTTAAGGCATTGTCCTGTGTTTGCATCCCATATCTTAACGGTTTCATCCACTGAACCGCTGATTATTTTTGTGCCATCGGGACTATATGCTACGGAAGTAACCCATTTAGAATGTCCCTTTAAGGTTTTAAGGCATTCTCCTATGTTTGCATCCCATATCTTAATGGTTTTACCACATGAACCGCTGATAATTTTTGTGCCATCGGGACTATATGCTACGGAATTGACAATATATGAATGTCCCTCCAAGGTTTTAAGACATTGTCCTGTGTTTGCATCCCATATCTTAATGGTTTTATCATCTGAACCGCTGATTATTTTTTTGCCATCGGAACTAAACGCTACGAACCAGATAATATCTGAATGTCCCTCCAAGGTTTTAAGACATTCTCCTGTGTTTGCGTCCCATATCTTAATGGTTTGATCATCTGAACCGCTGATAATTTTTGTGCCATTGGGACTAAATGCTACGGAATTGACCCAATCTGAATGTCCCTTTAAGGTTTTAAGACATTCTCCTGTGTTTGCATCCCATATCTTAACGGTTTCATCCGGTGAACCGTTGATAATTTTTGTACCATCGGGACTAAATGCTACGGAATAGACACTATATGAATGTTCCTTCAAGGTTTTAAGGCATTTAAACTTACTTACATCTTGTGCATTCAATTTTTCAAATCCCACAAATAACGAAGTAAATACCACAATCAAACTAAAAATCTTTATTTTATTCATTTTCAACATCCTTTTTAAAGGTTAATAACTATTTCGCAAAAGTAAAAAAAATTTTTAAAAGCACAAAAAAACATTAAAGAAACTCTTAATTCCATAGCTCAAAATTTACAGACAAAAATCTTTATTTTACGGAAATTTCATTTTGGGATTTTTGTAAAAATTCTTGCGAAAAATTGATGAAAATTAGGGTTAATTTTTCGCAGATTTGGAGTTTTTTTACGAAAAGCTCGTTTAGAATTTTCTAAATCAGGGATAGAAATTTCTAAATCAAGGATAGAAAAAATTAAATCAAGGTTTTTTTGCATGAAAATCATTGAAAAAATTTGAAAAATCAAAGAAAAAATCGCAAAAATCAAAGACTTTTTTGGCAAAATCAAGGCTTTGAAAAGTTAAGTTTTTGATTTTGTGATTTTTAGTTAAGGGCTTATATTTTAAAAAAATGCGTACGAATATTTTTTGTTTGAAAATATCGCACGCATTTGGGCTTAACTCGTGGGAAAACGGATTTATGTTTTTGCTAAATGCTATTTTGATTTCTTAAAAACGAAGGGTTAAAAAAAGAAAGCAAAGAGTTAATCTTTGCTTTCTTTGTGTTTCCTACTTCACATTCACCACTCTGATTTCTATTCTTCTGTCTTGCATTGCAGAAAATGTAAAGACCGAGCGGCGTTTTTCTTCTAAGGTTGTTGGATTTTCTGATGTGCTTTCCAATTTTCCAACAGGCATTCTTTCAATCGTTATTCTACCTACTTCAAAGTATGGTTGAAGACGTCCATTTTGCCAAGTTTTTAAATAATTTTCTAAACTAACTATTCTACGTTCTGAAAGGATATGATTATATTCTGTTTCGTGAAGTGCAGAGGCATATCCTCTTACATGAAGTGTGATTTGTTTTCCTGCGTGTGCTTGTTCTAAAAGATATTCTGCTAAAAGGTCTAATTTCATCATTCCTTTATCAATTTTTTCTTTAAAGAACGCTTCCATTTTTTCAAGTGCTGGTCCTTCTAAACTATCGGCTAATCCTCGTGTTGTGTTTGCTTTGTATTGATTTGATAGCAATCTGTATTGTTTATAGCATTCTTGATAACTTTTCTCTGTTGTTGGAGAAACGCTTCCCGGATTTGGCTCATCGTTATGAAAATACAATGCAATAGGAAGGTCAAATACAGGATTGAATTTTGCTTTTTGTTCTACAACTTTTTGAGTTGGAACTTTTGGTAAGTGTTTATCCCAACGATATAAGTCATTGCAACAAGTTTTGTTTTTAACATTGTTTTCGCTCTTACGGTTTGAAGTAAAGTATCCTTGTTCTCCGCTTATGTTCACAAAAGGATAAAGATCATTTGCAGGAGAATTGATTGGTTGAAGTAAGTTTTCGGGATTTGTCCAACGGTTTAATGCTCCTTCGCTGCGGAAAATATCAAATCCTCCAAAGCCCTTGTGTGCGTCTGAACTGAAATAAAGCATTTGTTCGTCATCGCAATAATGTGGAGTTATTTCATTTCCCTCTGTGTTAATAACATTGCCTAAGTTTACTGGTTTTGAGTCAAGATTTGTAAGGTTTACATACCATAAGTCATAGCCTCCAAAGCCCCCTACTCTATTTGAAGCAAAGTACATAAAGGTTTCACCATTTTCATTGCGAACTATGATTGGTGAAGAATTGGAAGATTTTTTGTCGTATGCTTGTTTTACAATTTTTGGACTACTCCACTTATTTTTAACAAACTGTGTGTAATAGATTTGGCTGATTTCTTTTCCGTTCTTGATTTCTGATTTGTTAAAATAAATAGTATTGGCAAGGGTATCAAAGAAAAAGTTTGAGATATTTCGTTTTTTGTTATTTACATTACCTATTTCTATTGGTTTTGCCGGAGTATAGAATTCTTCATCTATGTAAGAAAAAAATATTTGATTGTAAATATCTGAATAAACCAACTCTCCATCTTCGCTTTCTTCCTTATATATTGGCGAAGTAAAGTAAAGAACACTATCTCGTAAAACAAAGGTGTTGCTTTGAGAGAATTTATTGTTTACATTATGACCTAAATTGACAACAGTAGTGTTTTCTTCTGGCGAATCGTTATCAAAAATCCAACGAAGAGTTTCTAATTCTTGTTTTGCTTGTTTTCTGATTTTTATATCAGGACAATCAAGCAAACAAGTGTTTAAAAAATGTTGTGCTTGTACTATGTTACCATTGCATTTTGCTACTTCTGCCAAGTGAAGATATAGATAAGGAAAGGTTTTATTTATATCCAAAGTATCACTTTCTATTAAAACTTTTTGATACCAATATTCTGCCTTGTCATAGTCTTTTTGCATTCTACAAACCTCTGCTATTTTGTAATTAAATCTAAGAGGATTAAGGATAAACTTCTTACCCATTCTATAATTTTCTAAGGCTTCTTCATATTTTCCTTTTTCAAATAATTTGTCGCCTTTCTCTTCGTATGCTTTTGCATACTTTTCTTGTGCTATTACTTTGTTTGTGGTCAATCCTGCTGTCAATACAAACAGCAAGATAATGGTTTTTAAAATGTTGGACATGGTATTGTTCTTATTTTTTTGTTATACGAAAATTTATTAAATCCATAACTTAAATAAATCTCTAATCCACCATAAGTATTTGAAACTTGCGAAAGACCAGAGATGTTTATATCATAGGCTAACCCTACGTTTACATTATTGTATTGATATTTTAACGCAAGGATTATTGCATCGTTTGATCGGTAATAAAGACCTATTCCTATATTGTTTTGATCAAAAATTGTATTTGACATATCTATTATATAATCTCCTCCTATCAGTATTTCGTAATTGTCATTTTGGATAGAGGTGCTTGCAGAAAGTTGAATTTTTGATGCATCAGATGTAGGAAAAAGATAATTAAGATATCCATAATAGCGAGGTTTTAATCGTAATTGACCAATATTTAACTCGTCCATAAAGGTTAATCCCGGTTGAGTAAGATGAAAAACTGCAAATCCTGCGGATATGGCTTGAAAATCTACGGGTTCTATTTGCCAATGTATGCCTAAAGAGACATCATTATAAGATAAATCCGACAAAAGTATGCCTTCCCAATCAGATTGTTGTGGTCCAAAATCTGCATTAGTCATATCGTATGACCAATAAGTGTTTGCAAATTGCATTCCTATGGAAATAAAATGATTATTGCGTTTTTCTATTTGTTTGTTATAGGATAGATTGACAAACATTTGTCTTTGACCAAAGTTTAGTGTGCCTGCTACATCTGAAACAAAGCCTACGCCTAAGCCAAGTGAGTGTCTATATTTTTTACTGCTTAACAATCTTGCTTCCCCTGTCAATAAAGTTGTGTTATAACCGTTTGTGGAAACGGTTTGCCACTGATTGCGATATGCTGTCGCAACTTTAAAGTCCGTATTAGTGAATGCTGTTTTTGCAGGATTGAGATACATATCGTTTGCGTTGATTGAGGAAAAGTGTACGTCTTGCCCTTGTAGTGAAAGTGCAAAAAAAGTTATTATTAGTAAGTTTACAACATAGGTTTTATTCACATTGGCAATTATTATAAAGACTTATCTTAATTTTGCTTTGATTACTTGACTATCTTTTTCAATTAGTTCTTTTATTTTCATTAGTCCGTCCTGTAAAGCAAGGGTTGCTGCTCGTCTTTGAAACTCATAGTATCCGTGATAAAAGGCCATTTCTTCTTTTGCATAGCCTCGCTCATTGTATTTTGCAACTAAGTTATTTCTTGCGTCATATATTTCTACAATTACTTCAAGTTCAGTTGTGTTTGTACAGAATGGCATGCCAAAAAGATTAAGTGTGCCAAATGTAAAGCCACTTAACCACGACCATTTATAGTTATTTTTATTGTAAATTGCTCCTGCTCTCAATACAATATTGCCTTGACGGCGTGTTGTTTGATCACAAATATTGTTTGTTACCTCATTGACAAATACTGTTGCAGCGTCTTGTATTCTTTTTTCGGCTGTGTAAAGTTTTGTCTTTTCTGTGATTTCAAAAACGCCTTTTCCGTATGGTGTTTCTGTCAATCCGTATGGTGTACGTAAGTCATCTGATACTTTTACTGAATAAGAATTTGCTCCGTATGCGTTTTCAAAAGATGGTTGGTCTATCCAGCAGGTTAAGCGTGGCAATAGACTTACGTTTTGATAATCTGGTGCAAATAAATCTGGTTCTAATGATTTGCATGAACTCAAACCAACTATGGTTACTAAGAGTAATAATATTTTTCTCATCTGTTATTTGTATTTTGTTTTGTATTTATAATTTAAAATATTGTTTACTTTTATCCAATTGTGTTAATTCTTCTTCTGTTATTTGATTTATATATTTTTCTTCAAAGGGGCGTGCTACTCTTATATAGTTGCCACTAAACCCAAACATCATTCCGTTTTCATTGTCTGCCTCCCAAAGAATTTTTTCTTTGTTTCCGCAATTTTTTTCATAGAATTTTATTTTTTTTTCTAAGGATAATTTTTGTAATTCTTTGCTTCTTTCTCTACGTTCTGCAATAGGCACTTTTCCTTGCATTTTTGCAGCAATTGTATTTGGTCTTTCCGAGTAGGTAAAGACGTGAAGAAACGCCAAAGGCAATGTTTCTATGAATTTATATGTTGAAAGAAAATCTTCTTTTGTTTCTTGTGGAAATCCAACTATTACATCAGCGGCAACAAAAGCGAGAGGCATTTTTTCTTTTATGTAGTTTACTCTTTCTGCAAACAACTCTCGCTCATATTTTCTATGCATTAGTTTTAGGATTTTATTATCTCCCGATTGCAACGGTATATGAAAATGTGGCAAAAAGGCTCTTGAATTTGCACAAAAGTCAATTACTTCTTTTGTTATAAGATTTGGCTCAATGCTTGATATTCTATATCTTTTGATTTCTTCTATTTCATCAAGGCGTTTAATAAGGTCTAAGAAAGTTTCGTTAGTGCTTTTTCCAAAATCCCCTATATTTACTCCTGTTAGTACGACTTCTTTTTTGCCTTCTTTGGCTAATTGTTTTGCACAGTCTATTATGGTTTCTATATCTTTGTTTCGACTTCTTCCTCTTGCAAATGGTATTGCACAATAGGTACAAAAATAATCGCAACCGTCTTGTACTTTAAGGAAAGAGCGAGTTCTATCATCTGAGGAATAAGAAGTGTAAAATGTTTTAAGGCGTGAAATATCAAATACTTTATTTGTTGGACTTAATGTTTTGTGATGATTCAAAACATAATCAACTAATTTGTGTTTATCATCGTTTCCCAATATTATATCTACGCCTTCTATTGTTTCTATCACATTAGAATTGAGTTGAGAGAAACATCCAATCACTGCAATTATTGCCTCAGGGTTAAGACTATGTGCTTGACGAATAGCATTACGACATTTCTTTTCTGCAATTTGAGTTACAGTGCAAGTATTCAATACATAGACATCAGCCTTTTGTTTAAAATCAACTTGATTGTAACCCTGAGCAGAAAATCTTCTTGCCAAATCGGAACTTTCCGCAAAGTTTAGTTTACAACCCAAGGTGTGAAATGCAATAGTTGCCAAATTAAAAGTCTCCTATATTTAGTTTTTCAATAAAGTCTTGTTCTTCTATCATTTTTACGCCAAGTTTTTCTGCTTGTTTCTTTTTTTGTGGCCCTGTATTTTCACCACAAATCAAATAATCTGTCTTTGAAGATACTCCACTTAAAACTTTTCCTGAATTTTCTTCTATTATTTTTTTCAATTCTTCTCTTGAAAAATTTGTAAAAGTACCACTGACAACAAAGGCTAAGCCTGAGAGTTTTTCGCTTGTCTTTTGACTTTGTTTTATTTCAAATTGCAAACCTAAGTCTTTTAGTCTTGCTATTAAATCTAAGTTATCTTGATTGGAAAAGTAGTTAAGAAGCGAGTCTGCTATTCTTTCCCCTACATCTTCTACTGATAGTAATTCTTCTTTTGTTGCTTTGATAAGAGAATCTATATTTTTAAATGTAGTAGCCAAGCGTTTCGCTGTAACCTCTCCTACATATCTTATTCCTAAGGCATATAATACTTTTGTAAAATCTACCTCTTTGGATTTGTTTATTGCTTGAATTATATTATTTGCTCCTTTTGCTTGAATATTTGCTTTATTTTCTTTATCAAGTGAGCCAAGTCCTATTATATCTTCTTGTTTTAGGGTATAAAATGAAGAGAAATCTTTTATTAATCCTGAGGAAAAAAGTATTTTTATTCTTTCCTCTCCAAGCGAATCTATATTCATCGCTTTTTTTGAAACAAAATGTTGAAATCTTCCCAAGATTTGTGGCGGACAATGATTGTAATTTGGACAATAATGAGCAGCTTCTCCTTCCTCTTTCACTAATCGTGCATTACAAATAGGGCAATTCTCTATAAATTTAATAGGTTGAGAATCTTGATTATTGTTTTGTCTTTCCACTCCTACTATTTTTGGAATTATTTCTCCACCTTTTTCTACTATTACAACATCATTTTCTCTTATATCTAACTTTTGTATTTGCTCAGCGTTATGAACACTTGCTCTTTTTACTATTGTGCCTGCAAGTTTCACAGGTTCAAATACTGCAACAGGGGTTACAACTCCCGTTCTTCCTACTTGATATTCTATTTCCAATAGTTTGCTTTTTGCTTGTTCTGCTTTAAACTTATAAGCCGTTGCCCAACGTGGGCTTTTTGCAGTTGTACCAAGTTTTTCCCATTGATTTGTATCGTTTAGTTTGATAACAATTCCATCAATATCAAAAGGTAGGTTTTTTCTTTCTTTATCCCAATAATTTATAAAGTCCATTATTTCATCTACCCCTTGTGCTTTTGCCACAAATTGAGGAATATTAAAACTCCAAGTGCGTGCTTGTTGCAAACGATTGTAGTGTAGGTTTTCTTTTATATCATCTCCTATTATATAATAAAGAAAACATTCTAATTTTCTTTGTGATACTTCTCTTGTATCTAAGAGTTTAATACTTCCAGAGGCAGCATTTCTTGGGTTTGCAAAGGGTTCTTCTGAGTTTTCTATTCTTTTAAGATTAAATTCTTCAAATGCCTTGTGCGGAAAAATAACCTCTCCCCTTATTTCAAAACGAGGTGGAACGTTTTCGCCATATAATTCAAGTGGAATAGACTTTATTGTTCTTATATTATCGCTTACATCATCTCCTTTAACGCCATCACCACGTGTTAAGGCTCTTACAAACTTTCCATCTTCGTATAATAGACTTATTGCAACACCATCGTATTTCAATTCACAAACCCATTCTAATTTTTCTCCCTCCAATAATTGCAAAGTACGGTTTACAAAGTCAATTAACTCCTCTTTTGAATATGTATTTGAAAGAGAAAGCATAGGATAACTATGTTCTGCTTGAACAAATCCTTTGTTTACTTGACCACCTACGCGTTGTGTTGGAGAATTTGGGGATTGAAATTCAGGATACTGCTTCTCCAAATCTTCTAATTCTCGCATTAAAATATCAAATTGCCTATCCTCAATAGTAGGAGAGTCTAAGACATAATATTCATAATTATATCTATTGAGCAACTTTCGCAATTCGTCTATTCTGCTTTTAATCAAATTAGATTGTTGGTTCATTGTCCTCTTTTTCCAATGCTACTGAAATATCTTCCTCTACAATATTTTCTCTACTTACACTTTTCAATGTATTAGAAGTAAGTTCATCAAATTCTCTTCTATTTTTAGTAATATCTAATGCTAAAAAAACAGCATTTCTGAAACTATCTGCCGATGCAATATTCTTTCCTGCAATTTCGTAAGCTGTTCCGTGAGCAGGAGATGTACGAACAAATGGCAATCCCGCAGTAAAGTTTACTCCTTCTGTAAAACTCATTAGTTTAAATGGTATCAAACCTTGATCGTGATAAAGAGCCATTACTCCATCAAAGTCTTTCATTGTTCCATTTCCAAAAAAACCATCAGCAGGATAAGGACCAAAAGCCAAAATTCCTTTGTCGAAAGCCTCTTGTATTGCAGGTGTTACAATAGCATCATCTTCCTCTCCAATCAAACCTCTATCTCCTGCGTGAGGATTAAGAGCCAAAACGGCTATCTTTGGCATTCTGATTCCAAAATCACGTTTTAAAGAGTCATTCATCACTTTTAGTTTACGCAATATCAACTCCTTTGTAATAACTTGTGGAACTTGTGAAAGAGATAAGTGATTTGTCATAATACCTATATGTAATTTATTACAAGTCATTATCATTAAACTTTCATCTACGCCAAACATTTTTGTCAAATATTCAGTATGTCCAGGAAAATTAAACTTATCGCTTTGAATATTCTTTTTGTTAATAGGATTTGTTACTAACGCATCAATTTTTCCATTCATCAAATCTCTGCAAGCAATATCCAAACTCATCGCTGCTAACTTTCCTCCAATTTCTGTAGGCTGTCCTATATCTATTTTTACTTCTTCTTGAATTATATTTAAGATATTGAACTTATTTGGCTCTGCTTGTTCTACTGAACGTATGTTTACAAAAGGAAAATCAGTAGCATTTATAAGTTTCTTATGATATGAAGCAATTTTTGAAGAACCATAAAGAATTGGTGTACAAAAATCAAACATTCTATTATCAGAAAAACACTTCAACATCACCTCGTAACCAATTCCGTTAATGTCTCCGTGAGATATTCCTAATTTTATATTTTCTATATCTTTACCTCTTTTTTCTGGATTAAAGTTTTTTCTATTATTTATATCGTTCATTTTAGTTCAAATTATAATTTACGTTTTTCAATAAGACTTTTTACAAACTCTATTATTAACCTTACGCCATAACCTGTTGCTCCTTTTAAGATATAATCTCTTTTTCTATCAAACATTGCAACACCTGCAATATCTAAATGAATAAAAGGATAATCAGTAAAGTGAGCCAAGAATTTTCCAGCAGTAATCATACCAGCTTCTCCTGGACCACAATTCTTTATATCTGCAATATCTGATTTTATCAACTCATCATATTCACTCCAAAAAGGGAATTGAACAAGTCTTTCGTATGTTTTCTCTCCTGCCTCTTTCATTATTTGCATATATTGTTGAGCATCTTGCTCAACAGCAGCAATTCCGTAAGGTCCAACCGCTCTTGCGGCTGCTCCTGTAAGAGTTGCAGCATTTACAACCAAGAAAGGAGAAAGTTTTTTAGCGTATGAAAGAGCATCTGCTAAGATTAGTCGTCCTTCTGCATCGGTATTTACCACCTCAACATTAGTTCCATCATACATATTTATAATATCACCACTTGCGTATGCATTTAATCCCGGGCGATTATCGGTTGAAGGGAACAAACCTACAACATGAATTGGCAATCCCAAACAAGCAATAGCGTAAATTGCAGTTGCCATCATTGCAGAGCCTGCCATATCTTCCTTCATATCATTCATATAATCGCCAGGCTTTAAATTTAATCCGCCAGTGTCATAAACCAAACCTTTTCCCACCAAAACCAATGGAGAAGAATTTGAGTTTTCAGGACGATACCTCATTATAGTAAACGTAGGCGGGTCTATACTACCTTGATTGACCGCTAAAAGTCCACCCATCTTTTCTTGCTCAATTTTATCCTTATGCCAAACCTCAACTTCTATACCTGCCTCACGAGAAATATTTACAAAAGCAGTTGCTAATCCTTCTGCGTTTAGACTACAATAAGGCTCATTGACCAAATCCCTGCATTTTTCAACTGCTCTTACCACAACAAGAGATTGTTCTATATCTTCATTTTCTACAAATGGGTTAATAACAAACAGATTGTCAAAAGGATGAATCATTTGCTTAGGATCTGTTTTGTAATTATCAAAAGTATAACTTGCAAGTAACATTCCCTCAACAAAACCCATTGCAAAATCTTTTGAAATCTCACTTACAAATTGCAAATCCTTTATATATTCCTTATCACAAAAGTCTAAAATCTTAGCACCTAATTTTCTAAAACTTTCAATTTGTGCATAAAAATCCTTATTCTCTTTTACAATAGCCACAATCGACCATTGAGTAAACTGATTGAATGCAAAAAAGTCTTTATCGTTTTCTTGTATTTGTTGATTAACAAAGTTCAAAATATCATGCTCAACGAATTGAGAAGAAATCAACTCATTTTCTTTCCTTAGAAAAACAAAGAGTTTTGAAATTTCTGGCTTTATCGTTATAAGTCTTTCAATACTTATCATAATTCTATAAATTATCTTAGTTTAATCGTACAAAGATACAAAATAAAAGTAAAATAACTATCTTTGCAAGACAAAAAACGTTGTATTATATGAAACATTCAATTTTCACATTGCTTATTTGCATATTCATTTCTTTTAGTTGTTTTTCTCAAAACATAAACAAAGAAAGCAAAACAAGAGATAAGGAAATAGACAAACTACTTTCCAAAATGACTATCAAAGAAATGGTTGGACAACTCATTATGATAGGAGCTGACACTGAGGTAAACAAAAAATATTGCGAAAAAATCCTAAAAGACATTGATTCAAATAAAGTTGGAGGAGTATGTTTTTTCAAAGGCAAAAGCGATAATCTTCCAAAACTTATAAACAAATACAATTCTGTTTGTAAGATTCCTCTTCTTGTCTCAATAGATGGAGAATGGAGTCTTTCAATGCGATTTACCGACCTTGATCCTTTTCCAAGAGCAATGGCAATGGGAGCCTTAGATTCAAACGATTACAACTTAGTTTATAAGAAAGCAGATATTATTGGAAGACAATGCCATACTCTTGGCATACATATTAACTTTGCTCCTGCGATTGACATAAATCTTAACCCTGCAAATCCTGTTATAAACACACGTTCTTTCGGTCAAAACAAGTGGAAAGTTTCTCTTCTTTCAGAACAATACATCAAAGGCTTGCAAGACAATGGCGTAATGGCAGTTATAAAACATTTTCCAGGACATGGCGACACCGATTTAGACTCTCACCTAAGTCTTCCTACAATATCTCACAGCAAAGACTTCATTGACACAGTGGATTTAATACCTTTCAAATACAATATTGAAAAAGGAGTTTGGGGAGCAATGATTGCACACCTAAATGTTCCTGCTTTAAATAAAAATTACACCTATCCCGCATCAATAAATCCCGATATAATTCAAGGATACTTAGTAGATGAATTAGGTTTTGAGGGACTTATTTTCACCGATGCAATGAATATGAAAGGTCTTACAAACGATTATCCTGACGGACAAGCACAAGTCTTAGCCTTAAAAGCAGGAGTTGATATTCTTCTTATGCCTAACAACACAGACTCTACAATGAATGCAATCCTTTCTGCAATAGAAAACGGAGAATTAAGCAAAGACCTTATCAAAGAAAAATGCAGAAAAGTTCTTAATTGGAAATACAAACTCGGAGTAATGAATCCGAAACACGAACCAAAGCCTTTGAGCAAAAAACAAAAAGAAGAAATAGGCAAACACTGCGAAGTTATTGCACCAAAGATTCTTACTCTATTGGAAAACAAAGACAACATTATCCCTATCAACAAAAAAGACACAAATCAAATCATATTCGTAAATTTAGACAACAAAGACTATTCCTATTTCTTAAAACAAGCAAAAAAATACAAAGAAATAATTTCCTATTCCTTTGAAAAAAAATCTCTAAACGAAGACTTAGAAAATCTTTTAAACGTTTTAGATTCCTCAAAGATAGTAATCGTTGCAGCAAGCGGAGGAGTTAATTCAAAGAAAACAGACAACTACGGAATATCCCAAGAAAGCCTTGAATTGCTTTCCTCTATTCAAGAAACAAAAGCAAAAAATATTCTTTTACTCTTTGCAAATCCTTACTCACTTGAAAGTTTAGACACAATATGTGATTACAATGCTCTAATAGTTGCTTATCAAAATACCTCACAACTACAAACAGCAGCAGCAAATAGCATTTTTACTTCTCATAAATTCACTGCTTCTTTACCTGTTGATGCATCTCAAACCTACAAAGCAAGCCCTGACTTTGCAATAGAATTACCAAAACAAGCTCCTTCAAAGTTTAGCAAAATAGACTCTTTAATAAACTATGGAATCTCGCAAGAAGCCTACCCCGGAGCACAAGTCTTAATTGCTCAAAACGGCGAAATCCTTTACAAAAAGAATGCAGGCTATCAAACTTACGACAACAAAACTGCAATAAACGATAGCAGTATTTACGATTTAGCCTCATTGACAAAAGTAATGGCAACAACCCTTGCACTAATGAAACTATACGATGAAGGAAAATTCTCACTTGACGATAGATTATCAAACTATCTCCCTTACTTAAAAAGAACTAACAAAAGAAAAATCACAATAAAAGAAGCCTTATCTCATTGTGGAAGATTGAAAGCATACCTTCCTATTTGGGTTCATTCATTAGAAAAAGCAAAAGAAGATTCCACTCTTTTTGCTCAACAAAACAATGAAGAAAATGAATACTTGCAATTAACCGATTCACTTTATATCAACAAAAAATATAAACAAGACATATTAAAACAAATAGTTGATTCACCTCTTAATCCAAAACACAAATATGTTTATAGCGATTTAGGATTTATTCTACTTGGAGAACTTGTTGAGGTCTTATCTGGCAAAACACTTGACAAATATCTTGAAGACAATTTCTACAAACCAATGAACCTTTCACACACTTGTTTTAGGCCAAAAGAGAAAGAACGCATTGAAAACATAGTTCCAACAATAGAAGCCGTAGATTTTAGAAATTCTTTAATAAAAGGCAATGTACATGACGAAACCTCAGCTCTTCTTGGTGGCGTTGCAGGACACGCAGGCTTGTTTTCCACAGCAGAAGACTTGTTTGCAATCTGTCAAATGATACTAAACAAAGGAGAATACAACGGAAAAAGATACATAAACGCTAAAACCATTGATTTATTTTCTCAAACCCACTTTGCAGAGCATAACAATCGCCGAGCATTAGGCTGGGACAAACCTCTTTTGAAAGGAAAATCATCTCACACCTCAAAATACGCAAGCAAAAATAGCATTGGACACAGCGGATTCACAGGAACATATCTTTGGATTGACCCAGAAAATCAAACAATCCTTATTTTCCTTTCCAACAGAGTTTACCCCGATGCAAAAACTAATAAATTAGCTCAGCTAAACATAAGAACCGATATTCACGATTTAATTTACGAAATACTAAAAGATGAATCTAAATAAATTAGCCTCTCAATTTCACACAGCAGACTTTATAAAAGACGACCCTGTTCAATTTCCACATCTTTATAAAGAAAAAACAGACATAGAAATCTCTGCTTTCATAAGCAGTTGGATAGCTTACGGCTCGCGAGTGCAAATAATAAAAACCTTAAACAAAATTCATCAAGAATTTCTTGAAAGTCCAACAAATTATATAAAAGAAAAAAAATACCAACACTACCAAAACCAAGAGCAATGTCTTTATCGTTTCTATCAAGAAAAAGACTATTTTCAACTATGCGAAACCTTGCACAAAATACTCTTTGAAGAAAACTTCTCTTGCTTAGAAGATAAAATTCAATCCTTAGTTTGCCAAAAACCAACAGCAATAGAAGTATTAGAGGCAATAACAAAAATCTTTCCAAATCAAAAAGGCATTCCTCAAAACACTAAATCTGCTTGCAAAAGGCTTTGTCTTTTTCTTCGTTGGATGATAAGAAAAAACAGCGAAGTGGACTTTGGCATTTGGAATATTTTACAAGAAAATGACCTTATCATTCCTTTGGACACTCATGTGTTTAGAATTTCAAAACAACTCTCTCTAACAAATCGTAAACAAGCCGATATGCTCTCTGCAATTCAAATAACAGAAAAGCTAAAAATCACTTTTCCAGACGATCCTTTGCTTGGTGATTACGCTCTCTTTGGTTATGGCGTAAAACATCAAGAAAAAACAAAATAATTCAAAGAAAAAATAAAAAAAAGCAAAGAAAAATTTTATTTTTTCTTTGCTTTTTTTTGAAGGATTATTGCACTATCATTTTCTTTGTCGTAGTGCCTTTTTGCGTAACTATGTTTACTAAATATGTGCCTTTGTTATAGTTTTGCACTCCTATGTAATATTCATAGTCATTTACATTTATTTCTTCTATTTTTTTGCCTTGCACATCAAAGACTTCTAATCTTTCTATTTTATATCTGCTTAATACTTTTGCGTATGTGATTGCAGGATTTGGAAGTATGTTACAATGTTCTGATAATTCTTCTGCACTTAAACTATTTTCTGTTTTTGGTATAATGATGATTGGGAAAAATCCTATTTGCTTTTTGTAATAGAATTGATAGTATTGATCTTGGTCAAAACTTACCCAATTTGTAGAATCATACATTAAATATAATGGTGGCAAATATTCATAACAACCTAAATCCTCATATCTGCAATCTTGATACCATTCTAATTTTGGATCTCCTCCTTTGAAAGTTATTGTATGATCAAAAAGATAAGGTTTATTGTCTGCAATTTCATGTTCATAGTGTGTATGATTTTTGTCAAACGCCAAAGAAAAGGCTTGAATCTGATGTTGATTAGCAAAATAATGATAATCAAACGTAGTCGGTGTTTGATCGTATTGACCATATCCATCAAAATGTAAAACAGGTGAAGCATCTATCATAACGCCGTTATTATCATACAAAAAGAAATAAGGAACTTGTGCCATAGGAGGCCTATGTCCTTTAATTTTTGCTACTACTCCTATCACTCTTGCAGCAGTATCTAAATCGGAAAGATAATATGGTTGTGCAAAACTTCTAATTCCCGGCATTGTTTTAAAACCTACTATATCATGATAACTAAATGTTGATAGATAATCTTGATCTATACTTGAAATCGCACTATCTGACGCATAACAAAGGCGACGTAACCTATAAAAAGTAGTATAATCTGGTTGAAACCAACCACTCCCCTCATTTCCTCCTGCTGCAATCCAAGCATTATACTCCGCTAAATTATTGTATGCCAATGATCCATAAACAGGATCCCACAACATTGGACATTCAAATATTGTTTGTGGAAAATAAATTATTGTATCATATTCTTGTTCTTGTGCATAACTAAAACTTGTTATCGCTAATAAAATTATTATTGCTATCTTTTTCATACTACTTATATTTTTAAATTTACTTAGGTTGTTTATAAATTATATCTGTATTTATATTCTCACAAGGTTTGATTATATTATATTGATTTATTTGTTGAGTTCTAAAATTTCTCACGTTTTGATATGCAGGTGGAGTTAAAACTCTTTGAACTAGCTGATCCATATAAATAAATTCACAACGTTCCATTAATGGATTTTCATCTATAATTGGCAACAACTCTGAATATACCTTATCTTTCCTTATATCATAACAATTCCCGTAAGAATTAAACTCATTACATTGCTTTTCTAATAATATTTTTCTTGAAGGTATGTTTCCATATATACCTAAATAAATACCATCATATAACTCTAAGGAAGAAAGATTATCATAATGTTTTGTATGCACATAACTTTCGTATGGCATCATTGTATTTTCATTCATACTTAAATGCCATACTTCATCAATGCCTTCATATATATTTGACCTTTTAAGGACTGCTAACATATTAAACCTTTTTATATACTCCAAATCCCAAACATGATGTTTTATAGAGTCTCCTGACCAAGCAAAAGTATGAGATAATAGTGGGGTTATAGTATTTGTGTCTATCCTTAATTTATATAGTATGTTACAATTCTCACCTGCATTCCCCATATAACATAATGCTATATCATTTCCACCAACATAAACTGTTTCTAACTCGCCTCTAATTGTAGAATCTGAGAAAGAGTGTCTTTGTCCTATCAATCTTTTTGCCCATCTGTTTTCTAAATTATTTTTATCAAACCAATAAACATTAAAATTATTCTTGGCAGGACAATATCCTGTATCAAAATATGTAGTAACTACACTTATAAAATCATTTGTAAGACAAATGTCTCTAATTCTTCCTTGAAAATTTTCAAAAGGCAAATGCCACAAATCATATTTATGCTCTACGCTATCTGATGTTCTCTTTATGTGCAATGTCGCTAAACATTCTCTATGTTTTAGTGTATCAGTTCTCCAACCCATACCTAATTCATCGTAAGTACTATTTATTTGCACTTCATTTTCTCCTGTTATCTGAGGTTCTATTATATTAGAATTTGGTGGCAAAGGTATGGTTGGCCCTGATATAATAGGGCCTTCAATGTCAAAATCAGGCTCTTCCTGGTAATAAACCTCTCCATAGAATTGTCGTCCTGTTGATGCTACTACTGTTTCGCCGTCATCTTTGTTATAAGCTTCTACTCTAATAAAATTATATGTAGAACGAACTTCCGCATACACACATTCTTGATGAGAAGTATTAAATAAACTTTCTATATTTACATACCCTATTATTCCATTTGTAGTATCCAGAGCCACTTTTTTGTTTCCTACAAAATATAATGTATCATTCAATATTGTAAAATCGTTAATTATATATTCAACTGGTAAAGACACTGTCTTTATAATCATATTACTATTTTCCAACAATCCAAAAATGGTTTGTTTACTATTATTATTTACAATATGATTCATTACAACGGAGAACTTATCTTTCCATCTCACAATTTTGGAACTATGATCTGTTAGAAGATTTGATGAAAATGGAATGTGATATTCACTAACTTCTTTTACCGAATTACTCGGTGTGAGAATTTGGGCGTTGG
>CALEFF010000087.1 GCA_937876865.1 uncultured Bacteroidales bacterium
CGACCTGCTTCCGGGCGAGGAAATTTCCAAGGCTCGTCTCCGCGCCGAAAACGACCGTTTGCGCGCGCTGGGCAAGCAGCCTGCAGAATACACGCCGATGCTCCTGGGTATCACGAAGGCTTCCCTCGCGACAGACAGCTTCATCTCTGCCTGCTCGTTCCAGGAAACCACCAAGATCCTTACCCGCGCTTCTATCGAAGGGCAGGTTGACCCGCTCCTGGGCCTCAAGGAGAACGTGATCATGGGCCGTCTCATTCCGTGCGGTACCGGTGCCCGCCACCTGAGGAACGTCCAGGTGGTGGATGCCGATGCCGAAGCCGTGCTCAAGAACAACCGCAACGCGAGCGAAAGTTCAAAGGTTTCCTCCGGAGGCGTCGTGAAAGACCACATACTCTATTACGCGATCGATAAGGACGGTGACGGCTTCACGGAAGCGACCGTAGAGGGAGGCGGCGCGTTGAAGATCCGTGCCTCGGCGGGGGTGTGGGCTGCGGGCGCGAACGGAATCGTGGAGTACAATTCGCTCGGGCGCAATGACGACGTGTACAGCTGGCGCCCCGCCCAGGTCAAGAAATAAGGTGTTGCGGAAATTTCATTTTTGGATTTTTATGAAAATTCTTGCGAAAAATTGACGAAAATTGGGGTTATTTTAGGGTAAATTATGGCTTTGGCGAGTGAAGTCTTTGAAAAAATGCAATAAAACAAAGAAATAATTTATTAAAACCAAGAATTATTTTTCTAAAATCAAGAATTATTTGTCTGAAATCAAGTAAAAATCACGCTAAAATCAAGAAAAATTTAGCATTTTCAAGGCTTAAAAAAGTTAAGTCTTTGATTTTGTGATTTTTAGTTAAGGGCTTATATTTTCAATATTTGCAGTCAGAAATCTTTTGCTTGAAAATATCGCAAGCATTTGGGCTTAACTCTTGGGGAAAGTTTTTTATTTCTCTTTCTCTCCTTGAAGGTGCAAACTAATTCTTTGAAATTATTTCTTAGAACAAAGAAATATTCATACCTTTGCAAAGTTTTAGTAATGTGTAACAAATAAAAAAATTTTTTAAGATATGAAACAACTAATTGAATGCGTGCCTAACATTTCGGAAGGTAGAGATATGAATATCATAAACCAAGTTGTAGCCGAAGTTGAAAAGGTTGAAGGCGTTAAATTGTTAGACGTAGATCCGGGAGCGACTACAAATAGAACTGTAATCACTTTTGTGGGAGAGCCAGAGCAAGTTTGCGAGGCTGCTTTTATGCTTGTAAAGAAAGCACAAGAGCTTATTGATATGAGAAATCATCATGGAGATCACCCACGTTTTGGTGCAACTGACGTTTGTCCACTTATTCCGGTTGCAAACATCACTATGGACGAGGTTGTTGGCTATGCAAGAAAATTAGGCGAAAGAATAGGAAACGAATTAAGCATTCCTGTTTATTGCTACGAATCTGCTGCGTTTGAAGATAAGAGAAAAAATCTTGCTTCTTGCAGAAAAGGAGAATATGAAGCACTTGCAACAAGAATTATCACTGATGAATGGAAGCCTTGCTTTGGTCCAAATGCTTGGAGTGAACAAGTTGCTCGCAGTGGTGCGACAGCAGTTGGTGCAAGAGACTTTTTATTGGCTGTAAACTATAATTTAAATACTACTTCTACACGTAGAGCAAACGCAATTGCTTTTGACGTTAGAGAAAAAGGTCGTCCGATGAGAGAAGGTGGCAAACCAAATGGAAAACCTATGAAGGACGAAAACGGAAATCCTATTATGATTCCCGGAACTTTGAAAGGAACAAAGGCTATTGGTTGGTTTATTGAAGAATATGGCATTGCACAAGTTTCAATGAATATTACCGATGCAAAGGTTGCTCCTTTACACGTTTGTTTTGATGAAGTGAGTGCAAAAGCTGCTGCAAGAGGCGTGAGAGTTACAGGAGTTGAAATCGTAGGTTTAGTTCCTAAGAAAACTTTGATTGATGCTGGTAAATATTATCTTGCAAAACAACAACGTTCTCTTGGAGTTGATGAAGCAGAATTGATAAAAATCGCTGTAAAATCAATGGGTCTTGACGACTTAAAGCCATTTAACCCACAAGAAAAGGTAATTGAATATATGATTGAGGACAAAGGTAGCAAGAAATTAGTGGATATGACTTGCACTGCTTTTGCTAATGAAACTGCTTCTGAGAGTCCTGCTCCTGGTGGTGGAAGTATCTCGGCTTATATGGGAGCTTTGGGTGCTGCTTTGGGAACAATGGTTGCTAATCTTTCATCTCACAAAGCTGGTTGGGACGAAAGATGGGAAGAATTCTCTGTTGTTGCTGAAAAAGGTCAAGCAATAAAAGATGAATTGTTGTTCTTGGTTGATGAAGACACTCGTTCTTTCAACTTAATTATGGAAGCGTTTGGCTTACCTAAAAAGACTGATGAAGAAAAAGCTGCAAGAACTGCCGCTATTCAAGCTGCAACAAAATATGCTATTGAAGTTCCTTATAGAACTCTTTGCAAATCGTTTGATGTGTTTGAGGTTTGTCAAAAAATGGTTGAAATTGGAAATCCTAATTCAGTAACTGACGCTGCGGTAGGTATTCTTTGTGCAAGAGCAGCCTGCATTGGAGCGTTTATGAATATGCAAATCAATTGTGCAAGCCTTAACGACAAAGAATTTGTTAAAGACATTCTTGATAAAGGTAGAGATATTATTGACCGTGCAGACAAAATAGAAAGAGAATACAAAGCAAGAGTTTTGAAACAAATTAACGAACAATAATTTTGATATTTTTTTTCATAATCGGGAGGGCTTTTTCGCCCTCCTTTTTTTAAACTTAACTTTTCTTTTATGCAAGATGTAAGAGTTTTTTCTTTGAGTGAGGTAACCAAAAGCATTGAACGTACTATTACTTCAAGGTATAGTTCGGAGTTTTGGGTGAAAGCCGAAATGTTAAAGTTGAATTTTTACACTTATAGCGGTCATGCTTTTCCCGATTTGGTAGAAAAAGAAAATGGAGTTATTGTTACGCAAATGCGTGCTACTATTTGGGCAAACGATTTCAAGAGAATAAACGAGAAATTCACTCGTGCGGGGGTTGAGCTCAGCGATGGAATTACAATTCTCTTTAAGGCAAGCATAAAATATAATGGTTTCTATGGTTTAAGTCTTAGAATTAGCGATATTGATACTTCGTTTTCGCTTGGAGAATTGGAGAAAGAAAAAAACGCTTCAATAGAAAAACTAACCGAAGAAAAGATTTTTGATTTAAATAAAACGACCATTCTTGCCGATTTACCAAAAAGGCTTGCTGTAATCTCGGTTGAAACGGGCAAAGGCTATCAAGATTTTGTAAATATCATTTCTTCGCACAAAGAATTTGGCATTTTCCATAAGCTTTTTCCTTCTTTGCTTCAAGGCGATGGTGCAGTCAATACACTTATTCTTAGTTTGGAGAAAATAAAGGAAGTAAAGGAGTTTTTCGATGCAGTTCTTATCATACGAGGTGGTGGAGGTGATATTGGAATGGCTTGTTATAACAACTATGAACTTTGTAAAACAATAGCAACTTTTCCTATTCCTGTAATAACCGGCATAGGACATTCTACAAATCTAACGGTTAGCGAAATGGTTTCTTATCATAATGGAATCACTCCTACGGATGTTGCCGACTTTATCATAAAACGTTTTCTTATTGCACAAGAAAATTTAGAGAGAATGGAGAGTTTGATAAAGATAAAAAGCAATTATAGAATAGAAAGAGAGAAAGAGCAATTAAACTTAATGGAAAAATATATCAATGTGCTTAATCCTCAAAACGTCTTAAACAAAGGTTATTCTATTACCTATCTTAATGGAAAGGTTTTAAAGAATAAGAACGATATAAAAAAGGGTGATTGTTTGATAACAAGACTTTCCGAAGGGGAAGTAAGGTCTATTGTGGAATAAAATCTTAAAAAAATTATGAATTACAATCAAGCATACTCAGAATTAAAGGAGATAGTAAATAGTTTAGAGTCTTCGGAGGTTGATATTGAAGACTTATGCAAAAAAATTGAGAAAGCAAAAGAGTTAATCGCCTTTTGCAAAAATAAACTCTCCGAGGTAGAGGTTGATATTGAGGCTTTAAACAATAAACTCCAAGAGTTATAGGGCGGAGATTATCTTTTCTGCCAAGAAATATGAGAGTTTGTAGTTTGATTCTACGCTCCAACCTGCAACATGTGGGGTTAAGACAACGTTATTTCTTAAAAACAAGTCTTGAAGTTCAGTCGGTGCGTTCTCTAACTCGTTAGAAAATGCTTCAAACTCTAAAACGTCTAAGCCTGCTCCGAGAATTTTTCCTTCATTCAAAGCTTCTATTAAATCTTTTATCTTTACAACTTTTCCACGCGAGGTATTTAAAAGATAAAACGGCTTTTTAAAGTTTTGAATAAAGTCTTTGTTGAACATATATTTTGTTTCTTCGGTCAAAGGTGTGTGAAAAGATAGAACATCGCTTTGAGAAAAAATTTCCTCCAAACTACATTCTTGAGCGAAAGCATCGGAATAATTTGTTTTGTATTTGTCGTAGGCTATTACCTTGCAATCAAAACCCGATAATCGTTGAGCAAAACTTCTTCCCATATTGCCATAGCCTATTATTCCTATGGTTTTGCCTTTGATTTCTAAACCTCTGTTTTCTTCCCTAAGCCAAAGTCCTTTTCTTACTTGCGAATCGGCAATGCAAATCTTGTTAAACAAAGCCAAAAGCAAACCAAGACAATGCTCCCCTACTGCATCGCGATTTCCTTCGGGCGAATTGATGCACTTTATTCCTTTTTCTTCGGCGTAATCGGTGTCAATTGCGTCCATTCCCGCTCCAATTCTTCCAATAACTTTAAGGTTTATTGCTCTATCTATTACTTCTTTATCAATTAAGAGTTTGCTTCTTACAATTAAAACACTGTATTGAGAAATTATTTCTAATAGTTCTTCTCTTGTTATTGTTGGATTGAAATCTATTTCAAAGCCTGCTTCTAATAGTTTTTCGCTTAAAATTGAGTGTCCTTTATCTAAAATGAGTACCTTTTTCATTTGCTATTTCTTATGTATATAATTGACAAATTCTTCGTAACTTCCGTTAAATACATTCATATCTACATCACTTCTTATGCCCGGAACAACGCCTTGATGTGAGTATTGCCAAATTTTCCATTTAATTATTTGTGGCTCATTGCAAAGTTTACAAAGCCAAAGGTCGTAATCATCAAAATTTCCTTTGATATAATGATTGTATGTCTGTATGTTAGTGTATATAATAGGCTTTTTGTCGTAGTGTTTCTCTAAAGTACGCAAACAATTGTATATTTCGCTAATTACTTTATTTCGTTTCTCTTTTGAAAACTTATTTCCTCCATGCAATTCCACGTCTAAAACAGGTGGAAAGTCCATTGGAGTTAATGTAACGTTGTTTATAAAGTTATAGGCCTGCTCTTTTCCTCCTTTATTGAATCGAAAAAAGTGATAAGCCCCTACTATGATGTTGTTTTTCTTTGCATTAGAGAAATTATACTTAAATCTCTTATCAACAAACGTTTCTCCTTCGGTTGCTTTTATGAATGCGAAATTGATTTTTGAGGAATAAACCTCCTTCCAATTGATTTTACCTTGATGAGACGAAACATCAATTCCTACAACGGGGAAACGATAAGAATCAATCTTTACTCCCGGACAAGCATAGTACTTTCTATAATAATCAATGCCGTAATTATATCCTATTATAGAAAGAATAATTAAAACAACAATAGAAAGAAAAATCCAAATTCTCCTTTTTCTTTTTTTATTCTTTGTTACCATTTATAAAATAGTGTTCAAGAGATTGTAAAGGTGCAGAAACAGAGATTTGTTTTCCCTCTCTAAGCGGATAAATGTAGAGAGAATCTTTGCCAAATGCGAAAACTGAACTTTCAAATTCTGAAAAACTCATCTTTGGCTCTATGTTTGTAAAATAAGATATTACTTTTTCAAAAGATTGCTCATCAATATTCAACACTTGTGTTATTTTTAGCGGAGTATTCTTTTTTATATCGTAAGTTATCGCAAAAAAAGTGCTGTCTTTACTTGTAGTTTCAGCACAAATCACCTCTTTTTCAAATAAAGCACTTAAAAAACCATTGTGATGTGTAACAAAAACCGTTCTTATCAATAAGTTGTGAGGTTCATTCTTTTTCCCTATTTCTTTTAATTGAGCAATTGATTCCTTAAAAACCTTTTCGGCTTCAAGACTCATAAGCTCTATTGAGTAAGTAGTGTCTTTTGCTTTTTTAATTGGCATTAAAACTTTTGCTTTTATTCCATTTGTAGTGTCATTTATAGAAAAACCACTCACAGTCATATTACTAAGCATATAAAGCGGTGCATCTTCGTTTAGTTTCACACTAACTGTTTTCAAATCACTTGCTTTCTTTTCCTCTTTTTCGGAAGTTTTCTTTCCACACGAAGCAAAAACCATCGCTCCTATCACAAAAAAACAAAATATCTTTCTCATAACTTTCATCATTGATTAATTTTCTTATGCAAAAATACACCTTTTTGTCAATATTTAGCGTTTTAAAGAAAAAAGAATATTATCTTTGCCAAAGAAAAAAAACATAAAATCTATGAAAATACAATTTTTAGGTGCTGCAAAGGAAGTAACGGGCAGTAAACATTTGATTACAACTAATAAGGGAAAGAAAATACTTTTGGATTGTGGAATGTATCAAGGTAAAGGTTTGGAAACAGATGCTTTAAACCGCGATTTAGGTTTCAATCCCGAAGAAATAGATTACTTAATCCTTTCTCACCCTCATATAGATCACTCTGGACTAATTCCTTACATAGTAAAATTAGGATTTAAAGGCACAATATATTCTACTCCTGCCACAAGAGATATGTGTTCTATTATGCTTGTGGATTCAGCCAGCATTCAAGAGTTAGATACTCGCACTTTCAACAAGAAACGTGCAAGACAAAATTTAGAAGCCGTTGAACCAATTTACACAACTGCCGATGCACAAGAGGCTATGAATTATTTTGTGTCGGCTCCTTATGGAAAAAGAATTTTTATAGATGAAGATATTACTTTAAAGTTTACTGACAATGGTCATATCCTTGGAAGTGCAACTTGCAACATAACAATAAAGGAAGATGGTAAAGAAATAAAGATTGCATTCACAGGGGACGTTGGACGATACTCTAAAAGAATACTAAAAACCCCACAACCTTTTGAGCAAGCCGACTATATAATTATGGAATCAACATACGGAGATAGATTACATAGTGATATTGATAAAAGTGAGGAAGAATTATTGAAAGCGGTTATAGATACTTGTTGTAAAAAGAAAGGAAAACTTCTTATTCCTTCTTTTGCAATAGGTAGAGCACAAGAAATAATTTTTGCTCTCAATAAATTATGGGAAAAAGGATTACTTCCAATGATTGATGTCTATGTTGATAGTCCTTTGAGTCTTAATGCAACAAACATAATGCGTCTTCATAGTGAATGTTTCAACGATGAAATGAAAGAATTTATGAAGACCGATCCCGATCCGTTTGGATTTGAAAAACTACACTATGTTCGCAGTACAGAAGAGAGTAAAAGACTCAACTCAACTAAGACTCCTTGCATAATTATCTCTGCTTCTGGTATGATGGAGGCTGGAAGAATAAAGCATCACATAGCAAACAACATAGAAAACCCTCGAACAACAATTTTAGGCGTAGGATATTGTGCTCCAACTACTCTTGGAAACAAAATTCTTAGAGGAGATAAACACGTTTCCATTTTCGGACACGGCTATTATGTTAAAGCAGAGGTAAGAAGCATTGACTCCTATTCTGCACACGCCGATTACGAGGAATTGATTCGTTTCTTGGAGTGTCAAGACAAAGAAAAAATCAAAAAACTAATTCTTGTACACGGAGAAAGCAAAACACAAGAAAACTTTGCTAATACTTTAAGAGAAAGAGGTTATAATAATGTTCATATACCTGCAAAATGCGAAACATTAGTCTTAGAATAATTGCTTATTTTTTTTGTTGTTTAGCGTTCAATTCTTTGTTTTCGCAATCCTTTGACAAAGAAAACGACAATCAAATTGGCGATACGGCTGTTAATTTCTCGTTTCTAAACGAAAATGGAAGGAGTGATTTATACCAACTCTTAGAAGAGAGAAATACAAATGTATTAGTAGTTTTTTATAGCCCGGAATGTGAGGATTGTCAAGCGTTAAAAAAGAAAATGGCAAAGTCTAAGAAACTAAACTCTTTGATAGAAAACAAAGAATTGACAATTCTTGCCGTTGCTCCTGAGGTTGAACTCTCACTTTGGCAAGAATATAAAGAGCAAATGCCAAAAAATTGGATAAATTCTTATTGTGAGGACTGCGAGCCTATAACAAAGAGTTATATTTGGACAGTCCCAACACTTTTTCTTATAAGTAAAGACAAAATTGTATTAAATAGAGATTTTAAACATCGTGAAAGAAATAAGTATAATTAACGGTCCTAATCTTAATCTTTTAGGACAAAGAGAAGCATCTATATACGGAAGCACAAGTTTTGAGGAATATCTTGCAGTGTTAAAGAAAAAGTTTCCTAATGTAAACATATCTTACTTTCAATCAAACGTTGAGGGAGAAATTGTAACGCAAATACAAAAAGACTCTTCAAAAGACGGAATCATAATCAATGCAGGAGCCTACACACACACTTCTATTGCGATTGCAGATGCTATTTCGGCAATAAAAGCACCCGTAATTGAGGTTCATATCAGCAATATTTTAGCACGAGAGGAATTTAGACACAAATCTTTCCTTTCTCCCGTTTGTCAAGGCAGTCTTTTTGGGTTTGGAATCAAAGGCTACGAATTAGCTTTATATAACTTAGTAAACCTTTTATAGTTTAATATATTTTTTACCTTTTTTATAATACTCTAAACTTTCACAAAATTCAAATACATCTTTACCTAAGACAACATCTTGTGCAGGAATATTAACTTCTTTTAATTCTCTGCATTGTCCAAACGCACTATCGCCTATTTTTGCTATAAAAGGTGAGAAATTAACGCTTTGTAAAGAAGAACAATTCCAAAAAGCTTGATCGCCAACTACAACTAAACTCTTTGGCAAATCAAGACTCATTAACGCAAAACAATTACCAAATGCTAAGCGATCAATGACTTCTAAACCTTGATTAAACTCTACCGAACTCAAAGCACTGCAACCAAAAAACGCCTCTCTATCTATGGATTTCACACTGCTTGGAATTTTCACAAAACTCAAAGAAGAGCAAGACCAAAAACAACGTTCCTCTATTGACTTTAAGGAAGAAGGAAGCGAAATAGTATATAAAGACTTACACATAAAGAAAGCCTCCTTTTCAATGTAGGCAACAGATTGCGGAAGAGTTAAATCCACAAGTCCATCACACATATAAAAAGCACGTTTACCTATTCTGATTAAACAATTAGGAAAAATAATCTTTTTCACTTCGCTACACATATAAAACCCCTCTTCCTCAATAAGCGAAACCAAATAAGGCTTTCCCTCAATCTCAACAGAAGTTGGAATAACAAGATTTTCCGAAAGCGAACCCCTAATACCCTTTACACTAACTTGACTTGTACCTTCTATAACGCTAAAAACAAGTCCATTTTCAGTAAGAGTTTGAGCATTTATACCACTCAAAAACATTAAAAAACAAATAAAAAATACTACTCTTTTCATATTAAAAATTATTGTTTTTACAAAGGTAGAATTTTTCTAAGAAAAAATAAAAAAAAGCGAAGAAAAAAATATTTTTTTCTTCGCTTTTTGAAATTATTTCTTTG
>CALEFF010000088.1 GCA_937876865.1 uncultured Bacteroidales bacterium
TATCTATCGCTTTGTTAAACTCAGCCTGTGTTATATATCTATCATTAACTTTTACTATGCCAGTTTTTTCCTTTACGAACGAACAGCCTGAAAGTAAAATTACAGATAATGCGGCACAAGTTAAAAATTTCTTCATTTATATACTCCTCTATTTTTTTATTTAAAACTTATTTAATTCTCAGCTAAATAAGTATTAACACCCTTTTTTATATCATAAAACAAACTTGATAAAATGTTAAATATTTCTTCAAAACTTAAATATTCGATATTATTTATCCAAAATTTACAGTATAATAATTGTTTGTATTTGGAATTTTATAGCAAATTCAACATTTACATTTAGATAAATAAAGATTGGTAATGAATCATAAAACGATATTCAGGAAGAAGGGGAGATAGTGACAAGTGACGAGCTACGAGTGGTCAATATTCCCCATTTACCGCCTCGTCATCCGTTACTTTGTGACAAAATCAGCAGAAATATACCGTTCTTTTATAACATTTTCCACAATTTACACCGTCATTTTACAACAAAAGTAGTATATTTGCACCCGATTAAAAGTGAAAAAATAATTAATTACTTACAAAAAACAATTAAAAATGAAAAGAACATTATTAGCGTTGGCATTGATGTTAGCTTCAACAGGCTTGTTCGCACAAGTAGGAATGAGAATGAATGAGCAACAAATGCCAGAAAAAACTGTCAAAAATAATATAGAAAGACAGTTGATTAAGGGCAAAAAAAATGTGAATCTATCAACAAAAGATGGAGAAAGAGAAGTTTTATGTGATTTCTCTAATCCAGATGATTACACATTTGGAACAAATGCAGCTCACACAGTTGCAGGTTATGGTTGGAATCTTCAACCTGATACAAATAGTCTGCTTGGTTTAGCAGGGGACTACCTTAACGGATGGTTGTTGCTTGATACAGAAGGTTGGTGGATTTTTGATTCACGTAGAGGTTATGAAAATGCAACTTGGGATAATGGTTTTGCATATCTTGACCTTTTAACTATTCATAACAATAACATGCACACAGGTGTTATGGATGCTTATGTTCAATTCAATAACCCGATTGCAGCTCATGGAACAAGAGGTGTTGATATTTTCATTAACCAAGCTTTTCAAAGATTTAACGTAGAACGTTATTTCATAGAATGGAGTAACGATCCTTCATTCACAACTTACGATTCGTTAGAATTTAACGTAAGAGGTTTGGAAATAAACTCTAACGAAGCATTCCAAGGAGTGAAAAAATTAACTCTTCCAAATAATACTCCAAATGCAAATGCAATAGGAGCAACAGAAGATCAATTAACTTATGTTAGATTGAGATTTACTTCTCCTGCAAATAGTCAAGGTCAACCTCACGCTTATTTCTGGTTTGTTGATGATGTTACTTATGCAGAGTCTCCAGAACATAGAGTGGAAATTATGAAAAATACATACATAATGGGAGGTTATCACACAATTCCTGAAGTGTTGGTACCTGATACAGTTTGGTATGTTGTAGAAGTTGAAAACACTGGTGCAACAGACTATTTTGATGCAGTACTTGACAATGGAGTATATTCAGTTGAAATTGCTCAAGAAGAAGGACAAGAAGATGTTTATACACTTGTTGCTTCAAATCTTTCAGAAGCAGATACATTACAAAATACTACACAAACAATTGTAGAAAGCGAAGATGGTGCTGACGTAGTTTATGCAGCAAGAAGAAACGTTGCTATGGAAGCAGCAAGCAATACGCTATTCTCCGGTACTCCAGGAACATACGCTGTTTTGTCTTCAATTTCAGCATCAGAAATGGATGCTCCAATAGCATTAGATGATACACTTTATTATAATGTTGTTGGTCCAGATGCAGACTTAAATGGTTCTTATCGTTGGGCAAAAGACCGTAACGTTCTTATTGAAAGTTGGGGTAATTGGACTTATGGATTTGTACAAGAAGGTGGATTTACTTATTTGACAGACGAAGCTGCATGGAATAGAGCAGGATATGAAGTTTGTGTTCCTTTCACTGCTACTCGAACAACTACTGACTTATATATTAACGGTATTGAAGTAGTTCCTGCATTAGATTCTTGTATGCCTGGTGTGCAAATTATAGGAAAATTAAGACAATTGAATCCAGAAATGACATCTTTAGATGATTGTGTAATTGAAGTTATGGATGCTTGGGATACTCCTGTTGAATCAGAAGTTTATGAATTACAAGCAACAGACTTAAATAATGGATTATGTACAGACGAAGAATACTTAGACGTTATTTATTCAGATCAATTTAAATCAATCTATCTTCCTTTCAGAAATAGTGTTGAATTAATACCAAATGAAACATATTTTGCTTGTTATAGAATGGTTTCTAACGGTAGATTTATGATTGCTGCTGACGATCCAGATATTGGAACATTTGGACCTGGTACAGATTACGTAAACACTTCTTTAATCGTGTTTACTCCTGGTTTACCTGCATCAGCAAGTTATGCTTGGGGAGGTCGTTTCTATATGTCAGATTATTGCGATGGAAAAACTCCACTTATCCACATGGTTGTAGGAGATGCTTCTACTCGTTCATTATCTGAAGAAATAGCAGTTGCTACTTCATTGAACGCTTATCCTAACCCTGCTACTGACAATGCTACAATATCTTACTCTTTGAAAAAAGCAGGTAATGTTAGCATCGTTATCACTGACTTAATGGGTAGAGTAGTTATGAATATGGAAGAAGGAAATCAAAATGCAGGTGTTAATTACACTGTAAACGTTAACACTGCAAACTTGGCTAACGGAACATATTTCTATACTTTAAACGTTAATGGTGAAAAACAAACAAAGAAATTTGTTGTTAGTAAGTAAGAATTTTAAAAAATAATATTCTAAGGAGCAGTTCTTAAAGAATTGCTCCTTTTTTTTGTCTTTCAATTTTGTGAAAATCTATTTTTGTCGTATTTTTGCCAACCTAAAAATTAAGTGTAAATACAATGAAAAAATGAAAAAAAACTTTGATTTTGTAAAATATTTCTTTGCTTTTCTAATATTTTTCTTTGTTTCTTCTCAGCTAATGGCTATTCCTGCTGATACTACTATGAAAAGCAAAAGACAATCTGATAATAGATTGTTGGATTTTTATCTAATAGGAGATGAGTTTGTTAATTTTGCTCGCTCTATTGATAATTACACCCTATTATTGAATGAAAATGGAGATTATTGCTATGCTTATCTTAATGAAAATGGAGATTTGGTGGCCTCTTCTTATTTAGCGTCAAATCCGAATCAAAGAACAAAAACGGAGCAGGAGTTTTTGCTAACAATAAATAAGTGTTTAACCTTTTCTAAAACTCAAATAATAGAAAAAAGACAGCCTTTTCAAAAAATTGAATCTAATTATCCTACGGTTGGAGAGAATAATTTGTTGATTATTTTAGTTTCTTTTGCAGATAGGGCGTTTACTTATACAAGGGAAGATTTTGATTCTTTGGCTTCTCAACCGGGATATAGCCGTAATGGAGCAACCGGGAGTGTGAAAGATTATTATTATGATGTTTCTTTTGGGCAATTGGAGTTGAATCCTACGGTTGTAGGTCCTTATACTTTGTCGCAACCTATGGCTTATTATGGTGCGACAGGTCCTTCTTTCTCTGATGTGAATCCAAAGGAGATGGTTTCGGAAGCATGTGCGTTAGCAGATAACGAAATAGATTTTTCTCAATTTGATATGAATAATGATGGAATAGTAGATGCTGTTCACGTTATTTTTGCAGGAGCAGGAGAGGCTTCAACAGGAGAAACAGATGCTATTTGGCCTCATCGTTGGAATTTTTATCCATCTGATTCATTTAATATAACCTTTGATGGAGTTAGTTTAAAGGATTATTCTTGTTCGGCAGAGAAAATGGGGGCGGGAATGGATGGAATAGGAACTATTTGCCATGAATTTGGACATGTTTTAGGCCTTCCCGATTTGTATGATACTGATTACGCTGGTTCGGGTGGACAAGCAACGGCAATAAATACTTGGAGTATTATGGCTTCTGGAAGTTACAATAATTATAGTAATACACCTGCATCTTTCACGGCTTATGAAAAATATCGTTTGAATTGGTTAGAATTAGATACATTAGAGGTTGCAGGAGAATATGTTTTGCCACCGTTGATGGATAGCAATAAGGCCTATATTATTACTTCTCCTTATGAAGATGAATTTTTTGTTTTTGAAAACAGAAATCAATCTTCTTGGGATACATACGTGCCTAATAGTGGAGGATTGATATTTCACGTTAAGCAAGAGGGTGATTACAATATAAATTGTGACCCTAATTATCAAAAATATGACATTGAGGAAGCGGATAGAAACGATGATGACAATACACTTGCAACAGATGTCTTTCCATCTGCTCAATACAATAATTTTTTTGCGGATTATTCTCAACCAAATAGCATTTTGTGGAATGGAGAGAGCCTTAATAAACCAATAACTCGTATTACAAGAGACACAAGTGATAATTGCATTCGTTTTCGCTTTATGATACCAGATTCTTCTGCAATAGTAGAGACTATTCATGAGAGTATAAAACTTTCAAATATTTCTTATCAAGTAAAAGGCATAGAGGTTTATGAAGGAATCTATAACTATACTTTCAAAGGCTTTGCATTAGATACCTTACAAGACTTTACTACTGAACAGTTTTTTGAAGCAGACGGGTTTAATGCAGATAGTTTTTCAACAGTTTTAACTAATCTTCTTTACGCTAAGACTTATTATTATAGAAGTGCTTATATTTCAGACTATGACACCGTTTACGGACAAATAAAAACCTTTACAACAGTTGATGGACAGCCAATTTTGAAAACAAATTCAGCAACAAATATTGATTTAACTTCAATGACAGTAGGTGGAGGAGTGTTAGTTGAGGGCGATTTCCCTATTTTAGAGTATGGAATATGCTATTCAACAACATCAAACCCTGATACAACAACAAATGTTATTAGTTTTGTTGGAGAATGCGAAACTTTTACAACTCAAATAACAGGTCTTGAACAAGCAACAAAGTATTATTTCAGGACTTATGCAATAACAGCCCTTGGAATAAAGTACGCACCTCAAAAATCTGCTACAACTGATTTTATACCTATTGAAAATAATGTGATAACAGGAGGTGCAACACTTTGCGAAGGTTCGGATTTTGGAATGATTCTTGGAAGTCAGCCACAAGCAGGACAAGGTAATTTTACATATCAATGGCAAAGAAAAGAGGAAGGGCGTTCATGGGAAGATATTGAAGAAAATGGAAATGCAAAAGATTACATTGTAGGTACACTTACTTCTTCAACTTCTTTTAGACGAGTTGTTTTTTCTCTTGCAATTAGAAATGAAAGCAATGTTGTAGAGATGAAAGTTTTGAAGTCTAAGGGAGGAAAGATAGAAGGTAAGACAGAATGGATTAGTAGCGAGGAAGATACTTTGACTTTAAAATCTTTTAAAGGAGAAATTCTTTCTTGGCAAGAAGCAAATCAAGATTTTAATTGGCATACTATTTCAGACTCTCAGCAAGATACTAATTTAGTATATAATCCAAGTCTTTTAGATACAGTTTATTTAAGAGCGGTTGTTCAATTAAATGAATGTCCAATTGCATATTCAGATACATTGAAGATAAATGTTATTCAAGACGTATCGTTAGAAGAAATTGAAAATGGAGAAATGTATTTTGTCTATCCAAATCCAAGCAAGGGTCAATCAATTCTAAATAACTCAACTCAACAAAGCCTATTTTTAACTATTTTTGACTCTAATGCAAGAGAAATTATTAGTTTTTCTTCTTCTGATAGTCAAATAAATCTTCCTATACAAGGATTACAAAGTGGTATTTATTTTTTGAGAATAGAAAATAAACAAGACAAAAAACAAGTTAAAGAGATAAAGATAATTTTAATGAATTAACATAAAAAACGAATAAAAAGAAAAATGAGAAAAAGATTATTAAAAAGTATGATGCTACTTGTGTTGATGACAATTATCAGCATAGGAGCGTTTGCAATTCCAGCAAACAAGCAAGCAGTTACTATTCGACAACCAAATGGCAAAACTTTGACGTTTGTTCTTGGTGGTGATGAATACGTAAATTGGGCAACAACCTTAGATCAATACACTTTGGTAAGAAATAGCGAAGGAATATTTACATACGGGGTGTTAGATGAAAATGGAGACTTAGTTGCATCTAAGTATATCGCCTCAAATGCCAACGAACGTACTGCTGAGGAAATAGCATTCTTATCAACACTACCAGTTAATTTGTTTTATTCTAATTCTCAAATAGAATTGAAAAAACAAAATGCACCTGCATCTCGTCCTGCAAATAGTGATGCAAAATATCCTTCAATAGGAACAGTGAAATTGTTGGTTATACTTGTTGGATTTAGCGATTTACCATTCACATACACAAATCAAAACTTTGTAGATCTTGTAAGTGCAGACAATTACAATGGAACAGGTTCTGTAAAAGATTATTATAGAGATAATTCTGATGGACAATTTATTATGGATATTGATGTTGCTGGTCCATATACTTTACCTAATTCAATGGCTTATTATGGTGGCAACAATTCTTATGGAAGTGATCAAAATATGGATTACTTTGTTCGTCACGCAATAGATGCAGCAAATCCAGATGTGGATTTTTCTGATTACGATAATGATGATGACAATAGAGTTGATGCAATTCACATAATATTTGCAGGAACACCCGAAAGTTCAACAGGAGTAGATAACGAAATATGGCCACATAGAAGTAATGTAAGTCCTAATATTGTAAAAGATAATGTAAGATTTGGCCCTTATTCTTGTTCAGCAGAAAAGAGAAACTCTGTTGCTATGGACGGAATAGGAACAATTTGTCACGAATTTGGTCACGTATTAGGTTTTCCTGACTTTTATGATACAGACTATACCGGTTCAGGTGGACAAGCCTATGTGCCTGGAGATTGGGATTTGATGTCATCCGGTTCTTATCTTAATAACTCAGCAACACCAGCAGGATTAACAGGAATAGAACGTCAAATTGCAAATTGGGCACAACCAATTATTTTGACAACAACATCAGAAAACCTATATTTACCAGCAATTAATGATTCAGCAGTGTTCTATAAAATAGACTTAGGCAACAATAATGAATTTTTAATGTTGGAACACAGAAGAAAAACAAGATGGGACGCACATATTCCAGGAGAAGGAATGTTGATTTATCACGCACAACAAAACAGAATAGACAATTGGTTAGAGAATGGACAAAACAACATAAACGTTTCGCCAAATAATAGAGGTTGGTACATAGTTCCAGCAACAGGAAATGATGCTCACACTGAAACATCAAATGCACCATTCCCAGGAGCCTCAGGAAATTCAAACTTTACAAATCTTACAACTCCTGCAAATACGCTTATGAATGGTACACCTGCTAACAAACCAATCACAAGTATTCAATATCAAAACGATTCTGTAATTACATTTAACTTTATGTCTGATCTTCCAGCGGTAAGCACAGGAGCAGTAACTTCTTCTTCTATTACCTCAATTTCAGCGACTGTTTCAGGTACAATTCTCTACTATGGCGATTCTACAATTAGTGAAAGAGGAGCAGTTTGGAGCATTAGCCAACAAGCATTGAGAGACTTAAATCAAGATAGCATAACAACAAACCTATCAAGTTCAATAGATGAAACCTTTACTGTTGAATTGACAGGACTTGTACCTTCATCAACAATTTATTATAGAGCATACGCAGAAAGTTCAACAGGAACATCTTACGGAGAAGTAAGACAATTTAATACTCCAAGCGGATTAGGAACTCTATTGACACAAGCAGCCTCAAATATTGATTCAGTTCACGCAACCTTAAAAGGAAAGATAGTTAATTTAGGAGAAGGAGAATTCGTTGAGAAAGGATTTATTGTTTCAACCGATGCAAATGATGATTTAACTCTTGAATCTTCTTGGATTATACCAGTTGTTGATACAGTAACAACAGGTAATTATGCTATAACACTTGATACTTTAACAGAGGGAATGACATATTACTTTAAAGCATACTTAACAACAACATTAGGAACAGTATACGGAACAAAACGTAGCTTTACTACAACATTCCCTGAAATACACAATAATGTAATATCTTCTGATCAAGCATTCTGTTTAGGAGAAACTCCTCAATTATTAACAGGCTCAGAACCAACGGGAGGAAGAGGTAATTTTACATATCAATGGCAACAAAAAGGTAGAACAGGCTCTTGGGTTAATGCAACACAAGAATCAACTAACCAAAACTACCAACCAGAAGCTATAACAGATAGTACATATTACAGAAGAATAGTTATTTCAAATGGAGTAGCAGAACATATTTCAAATACAGTGCTTTTGGATGTTAAAATCACAAGAGGTGGTGTGATTTCTGAAAATATAAGTAACGATACAATAGCCTTAGGTGATGCAACAGGTCAATTAAAATTAAATAATTATAGAGGAACAATCATAGATTGGGAAAGAAGTATAGATAATCAAACTTGGGAATCACTTGGCTTTAATCAAAGAAGTTATCCTGGTGAAACACCAAACACAGAAGGTACTTACACTTATAGAGTTAAAGTACAATTAGATCAATGCCCTTCTGACTATTCAGCAGAGAAAGCAATCTATGTAAAAGACTACTCTTCAATCCAAGATGTTGAAGCAATATTTGACTATACTGTGCTTCCAAATCCAACAACAGGTCAAATAACAATCACTTCCGATGAAGCACAAGCAGAAAGTCTTACAATAACAAATGTTTTAGGACAAGAAATATTAAAAGAAACTAATTGCAACATAAATGGCAAAACAATAAATCTTGAATCATTTGAAAGTGGAGTATATTTCTTGAACATAAAACAAGGAGGAAAACAATCAACAAAACAAATAATCTTAAAAAAATAAGGATATGAATAAAGTAATAAACACAGACAAAGCTCCAAAGGCAATAGGTCCATACAGCCAAGCAATTTTGGCAGGAAACGGAATGTTATTCATTTCAGGACAAATTCCAGTTAATCCAGAAACAGGAAAAATTCCTGAAACAATAAAAGAACAAACAGAACAAGTTTTCAAAAACATAGAAGCAATCCTTACAGAAGCAGGATACAGTTTTAAAGATGTGGTAAAAACTACTTGTTTGTTGAACTCAATGGATGATTTTGCTGCAATGAACGAAGTATATGCAAAATATTACAACGAAATGTTGCCTGCAAGAGCAGCATATGCAGTAGAAAAATTACCAATGGGTGTATTAGTAGAAATAGAAACAATAGCATACAAAGGATAATAAGTCTTTAACTATGCGATAAAAAAGTCAAATGTTTTACTAAAAAAGCATTTGGCTTTTTTTGTCTTAATTTTTTGAAAAAAACAAAGAATTTTAAAAATATTTCTTTGATTTTTTTGAAAAAAACAAAGAGTTTTTAAAGTAATTAAAATCAAATATTTATGCGAAAGATATTTTTGATGTTAATGCTTGTGCCTTTTTTATTTTCATTCAGCGAAGGAGAATTAGATAAGCCAAAGGCTATGTGTAAAGAATGTGAAAAGAAGATAAAAGCAGCGAAAACCAAGGAAGAACTTGAAAAAGCAGGTAAGGCTTGTGCAGAACCTTTGAAAAAATGGGCAGAAAACAATCCAAAAGTGGTCAAAGCAAAAAAGAAAGAATTGGGCGTTATGGTGAAAAACGTCGTAGAGGTTTACAAAGCAAAGAAAAAACAACTCAAAAAGAAGAAATAAGATATAAATTATTGTAATAATTTTTCTATTTTATTTATTCGTTTTCAATTTATTTAGTATCTTTGCAAACTTTTTAAAAGAAAAACAGATATGAATATATTTGAAGAACAAAAAAGAAAACAAGAAGCTATCAATGCTGCAATGAAGCCGATTAAAAATATTATTGCTGTTGCAAGCGGTAAAGGTGGAGTTGGTAAATCTACCGTTGCAGCCAATCTTGCTATATCTTTGGCAAAGAAAGGTTATAGAGTAGGACTTGCAGACGCAGATATATATGGTCCTTCTATACCAACGCTTTTCAATATTGAGAATGAAGAAGTGATGGCAACAGAAATAGATGGAAAAAATTTAATGTTGCCATTTGATAAGTTTGGAATCAAGATGATGAGTGTTGGATTTTTTGTAGAAAAAGACCAACCTATGTTGTGGCGTGGTCCAATGGCAGCAAACACTCTTACACAAATGCTAACCGAAACACATTGGGGAGAATTAGATTTTATGGTTTTAGATATGCCTCCTGGAACTGGCGATATTCAACTTAGCCTTGTGCAACAATTCTCAGTAAGTGGTTCAGTTTTTGTTTGCACTCCACAACAATTAGCAGTAGCAGACGTTCGTAGAGCAGTAAATATGTTTAAGAACGACCAAGTTTCTATTCCAATCTATGGACTTGTAGAAAATATGGCTTACTTTACTCCAAGAGAATTACCAGAAAACAAGTACTATATCTTTGGAAAAGGAGGAGCAGAACAATTAGCAAAAGAATTAAATATGCCATTGCTTGTAAGTATTCCTATTTCGTTAGATATTTCCGAAACAAACGATACAGGAAATCCTATTTCATTGGAATTTGACTCGCCAGAAGCTAAGGCATTTATGGAGTTAGCAGAAAAAATTATTGCAGAAACAATAAAAAAATAAGAGATATGACAGCAGAAGAAAGAATTGAATTAGAAGAAAAGGTAAAAAAAGTAATAGAAAGCATACGTCCATACTTGCAAGAAGACGGAGGAGATGTAGCTTTCGTTGAAATGACAGACGAAAAAGTTGTTTATGTTGAATTACAAGGACATTGCGGATCTTGTCCTCATGCAATGATGACTTTAAAGAACGGAGTAGAAGCAGCAGTTAAGGAAGTTGTTCCAGAAATTGTTTCAGTTGAAAGAGTAGTTAGATAATTTTTGCTTTTTTATGATTTACACAAAAACAGGAGATAAAGGCACAACAAGTTTAGTTGGAGGATCACGTGTTTTAAAATGCTCTTTGAGAGTAGATACCTATGGAGACTTAGATGAATTAGTCTCTTACATAGGCTTATGCAGAGAATACGTAGAAGAAAACCTTGCTTCTGATTTGGTGAAAATACAAAATGTGTTATTTAACCTTGAAAGCATAATTGCTTGCGAAAAAGAAGAGTATCTTCTCAAAATGCCACAAGTCAAAGAAGAAGATATAAAATTCTTAGAAAACCAAATAGACGAAATGAGCAAAGTAGTGCCACCATTAAAGCAATTTATTTTGCCCGGAGGTGATGAAGCAGCATCACATCTCAATGTTGCAAGAACAATTTGCAGACGATGCGAAAGAAAAATGGTAGCCCTATCGCAAGAGTGTGAAGTAAATTCGTTTTGTATGCAATATATCAATCGATTATCCGATTATTTATTTCAATTAAGCAGGTATATAATGCTACAAAAAGGCAAGCAAGAAACATTTTGGCAACAATAACGTTTAAGATACAAACAAACATTAAACAAAAACATTAAAAAGATGTATTGGACATTAGAATTAGCCTCAAAATTGGAAGATGCTCCATGGCCAGCTACAAAAGAAGAGTTGATAGACTATGCTTTAAGAAGCGGAGCACCAGCAGAAGTAGTAGAGAATCTTAGTGAGATAGAAGATGAAGGCGACATCTATGATTCTATTGAAGACATTTGGATTGACTATCCAACAAAAGAAGACTTCTTCTTCCACGAAGACGAATATTAGTCAATCAAATTGTAAAAATAAAACAGCGAGATGATTTTCTATCTCGCTGTTTTATTTTTCTAACTCTTTGAAATATTTTTCTAACTCTTTGAGTTAGTATTTCAAATAATTCAGTATCTTTGCTCATTAAAATAATAGGTAATGGAAATTGAAGAATTAAAGGAAATGAAGCCGATTAAATTCGGGTTTTACTATGGTACAATTTTTGGAGGCATTGCTTTTGCCTTTCATCTTTTGTCTCAGTATATAGGATTTACTACAAATTTCTTCTATGGGTTGATTTACTCATTTTTTGTCTTGTTTTCGCTTATGTGGCTTTATAAGAAATATTTTTCTTTGCAAGAGGAGGGTAAAGGAGTTGATTTTTCGACTTTAATGAAGATAGGAACTTTGTTCTCTTTGACTATTTCGTTTTTTTATTTGATGTTTACTTTTGCAAGAATTGAGTTTATAGACCCTAATTTCTTGAATCTGCTAATGGAAATGACTCAAGAAATGATTTCGCAATCGGCAATGCCTGAACTTAATCTTGGAGATGATGCAACTACTCTTTATGTTACAGTGCTTGTTACAAGTTTCATTGGCGATTTCTTAGGTAATATGTTCTATGCTTTTTTACTTGCGTTAATTCTTAAAAATAGAAAATTTTAACTTATGGATATATCAATTGTAGTACCATTATATAATGAAGAAGAATCGTTGCCACACTTGATTGAGTGGATTGAAAGAGTGATGAGAGAAAATAATTTTTCTTATGAAGTGCTTTTGATTGACGATGGCAGCAAAGATAATTCTTGGTCAGTGATTGAAAGCCTTATGGAGCGTAATTTAAATGTTAAAGGCGTTAAATTCCGTAGAAATTATGGTAAATCAGCAGCATTAAATGTTGGTTTTGAAAGAGTGGAAGGCGATGTTGTAATTACAATGGACGCAGATCTTCAAGACAGTCCTGATGAGATTCCAGAATTATACAAAATGATAAAAACGGAAGGTTATGATTTGGTTTCTGGTTGGAAGAAAAAACGCTACGATTCAAAACTTATGAAAAATCTTCCTTCAAAACTCTATAATGCAACTACACGTTGGTTTTCTGGAATAAAACTTCACGACTTTAATTGTGGACTTAAAGCATATAGAAAGGCTGTTGTTAAAAGTATTGAAGTGTATGGCGAAATGCATCGTTATATTCCTATCATTGCAAAATGGGCTGGCTTTTCTAAAATAGGCGAAAAAGTTGTGCAACATAGAAAACGTGAGTTTGGAGAAAGCAAATTTGGAATGAATCGTTTTGTTAATGGATATTTAGATTTGATGTCTATAATGTTTGTTTCAAAATTTGGTAAGAAACCAATGCACTTTTTTGGGCTTTTAGGCAGTGTGATGTTTCTTTTAGGAATAATTTCTGCTCTTGTTTTGGGAGTGCAAAAACTTATTGCTGTTTACAATAATGAAGCAATGAGATTGATTACCGATAGTCCTTATTTCTATTTGGCATTAGTTACAATGATAATTGGTTGTCAGTTATTTTTAACAGGATTTATAGCAGAAATGATAGGAAGAAACTCTCCAAATAGAAATACCTATCTAATTGAAAAAGATATTGAGAAATGAAAATAAAAAATATAATAAAAGAATCAATAAATGTTAAAGAATTGATTCTTTCTGATGAAAAATTGATTTCAAATATAGAAAAGGCTGCTCAAATTATTGTGGATTGTTATCGCAATAAAGGAAAAGTCTTATTTTGTGGTAATGGTGGAAGTGCAGCTGACGCACAACATTTAGCAGCAGAATTATCTGGTAGATTTTATTATGATCGTCCTGCCTTAGAAGCAGAAGCCTTGCATGTAAATACATCATATCTTACAGCAGTTGGCAATGATTATAGTTTTGATCAAATATATTCAAGAATATTGTCTGCATCAGGAAAAACAGGAGATGTTTTAGTCGGAATATCTACCTCAGGTAATTCAAAAAATGTGTTGGAAGCACAAAAGGTTGCAAAACAAAAAGGAATGAAAATCATATCTCTAACAGGAGAAAGTGGAGGAGAAATGAAAGACTTAACTGATTGCTTGATAAATGTGCCTTCAAAACTTACTCCTCGCATACAAGAAAGTCATATTTTAATAGGACACATAATTTGTCAAATAGTTGAAGAGGAATTATTTCCACAAAAATAAAATAACTATGAGACTGATAAAAAACGCACGTTATCTTTTTTTAGACAGAGATGGAGTTATTAACGTAAGGTTAATAGATGATTACGTAAAGCGTAAAGAAGAGTTTGAATTTCTTGAAGGGAGTTTAGAAGCTTTTAAGATTTTCGCAAAATATTTTGATAAAATTGTTGTGGTTACAAATCAACAAGGAATAGGCAAAGGACTTATGAGCGAAAATGACTTAGAGAAAATTCATTCTTATATGAAACAGCAAGTAGAGCTTGTTGGGGGAAGAATAGATGAAGTGTTTTTCTGTCCAAAACTTGCAAAAGAAAATTCTATTGATAGAAAACCCGCAGTAGGAATGGGGCTTAAAGCAAGAAAACTATTTAGAGAAATAAGATTTAAAGACTCTATAATGGTTGGTGATTCTCTTAGCGATATGATTTTTGGAAAACGATTGAAAATGCACACAGTTTTTATATCATCTTCGCCCTCTAAGGCAAGAAAGCACCCAAAAAGAATTGATAAAGTATGTAATAATTTATTAGAATTTGCAAAATATATTGAAAATGAGAAGAATATTTAAACAAAGTTTAGCACTAATTTTAAGTGCCTTAGTATTGATGCCTTGTGTGTTAGAAGCACAAAATAAAACCGATGAAAAGGGAAGAAAACAAGGTAAATGGTCAAAAGCTTATCCTAATGGACAAGTGCGATATAGTGGAGAGTTTAAAGATGATAAAGAAGTAGGGACGTTTTCTTACTATTCAAAAGACGGAAAACTTACTCAAACAATAGAATATTCACAAAATGGAAAAGTAGGTCAAGCGAAATTTTTCTACAAAGATGGAAAAATAATGAGCGAAGGTAAATATATTGATAAAAAGAAAGAAGGCGTTTGGACTTATTACGATGAAAAAGGAAGAAAGATAAGAGAAGAAAATTTAGTTGGAGGAAAACAAGAAGGAAAGGAAACAAATTGGGATAGAAATGGCGGAATAAACGTTACAACTATGTATAAAAATGGAGTGAAAGAAGGAGAGGAGTATAAGAATTTTTATGCTGACGGATATTCTGTTACAAACTACGTTAATGGTAAAAGAAATGGAAAGTTTACTCATTACTTTGCTTCAAAGAAAAAACAAATTGAAGGTAAGTATGTAAACGATAAAAAAGAAGGTACTTGGAATTTTATGAACGAAAATGCAGATGTGATTAAAATTCAAAAGTGGGAAAATGGCGAATTAAAATATGATGCAGTTAAAATATCTTCTCGTCAAGGGGAAATAGAAGTGGAATTTAAAGATATAGCTTATTTGTACCCACTTGGAAAGCAAACTTGTGTTGTTTTGAAAGATGGTAAAAAGATAAACGCATTTAACAATTACGAACAATTCGTTAATTTGTCTGATGGCAATATGTTTTTGCTTTTAAACAAGACTAATAAAGTGTATGCAAACTATTCTGCAATCAAAGGAACGAAAGATGATGGAGGAAAAGAACCTCTAATTATTCTTGAACCAAAAGCAGATGTTGAAATACGCACAGATGAAGATAGTCGTAAGGCTTTGCAATCTTTGTTTAGAAAATAGAAATGCAAGAAAGAGTTTTAGTAGGGCTCAGCTTAGGAGTTGATAGTTTGGCAACAGCACTTCTTCTCAAAGCTGAGCCTTTTTCTGTTGTTGGAGTTTACTTTCACCTGCATCAAGAAGCAAAAGATTTAGAAAAAGTAAGGAAAATATGTGAAGACAATAATATAGAGTTTCATTATGTTAATTTGCAAGAGGAATTTTATAAAGATGTAATTCTCCCTTTTGCAGATTTCTATCTTAAAGGCCTTACTCCAAATATTTGTTCGTATTGTAATGCAGAATTTAAGATTGAAAAACTATTGCAATATGCAGAAAACTTTTCGTGCAATTATATAGCAACAGGGCATTATGCAAGAAAAAAAGCTTCTCTTATAGGAATAGCGAAAGATTCGTGGAAAGACCAATCCTTTATGCTTTATCGCCTTAGTGAAAAACAAAGAGAAAAATTACTTCTTCCTCTTGGTCAAAAGATGAAAGATGAGGTTAAGAATTTTGTTCAACAATGTGGATACGAAGAAATAGCAAATAAAAGAGAAAGTTTTGGACTTTGCTTTACAAATGGCAAACATTATTCTGAATTTTTATTGGAGAAATATCCTGAATTAAAGAAACTTGAAAACGGAAAGGTATTTAATAAAAATAATCAAGTGATTGGCACTCACAAAGGCTATCCTTTTTACACAATAGGGCAGTATAAAGGATTGAATTGTAAAGGAAAACAATATATAAATAAGATTATTGCAGAAGAAAACGCTATTTTTGTAGGAGAAAAATCAGAATGCTATTTTTCAACTCTAAGACTTAATTCGCTTGTTTTTTCACAAAATATTGAAAATATTAAGAAAGATACTCCATATCTAACCAAAATTAGAGGAAAAGACGAAGGTAGTTTTGCAACTCTAAGAGAAATTTCTCCAAATCATTCAATTATTGAATTTTCTCAAAGAGTTTTTGCCCCAATGCAAGGACAAGACGTAGTCGTTTACGATGAAAATAATTTTATCCTTTTTGGAGGAAGAATAGAATCGTTTAGTTAAATTTTGTTTCTTTTGCTTATTGCCAGCAATCCTAAGAAAGTAAGAAATCCGTTTAGGACTAATAGTTCAAAGTCAAAGCTATAATTAAACCATTGTTGTGAGTTGTTGCTAAGAATAAAGCAAATCACAGGCGAAAGTATGCAAACAATAGGTACAAACTTATCTTTGACTTGTCGTTTTGTTAAAATGCCAAAGACAAATAAGCCTAAAAGAGGTCCGTATGTTATAGATGCAATTTGATACAATATATCAATTAAGTGAGGGTCGCGATGATTTCCGTAAAAGATGATTATGCCTACAAAAATCAATGCAAAACAAATGTGAACTAAATGACGAATTCTTGTTTTCTTCTTTTCGTTCCAATCTTTTCTTTGTTCAATGTTTAAAAAGTCTATGCTAAACGATGTAGTCAAAGAAGTCAAAGCACCATCTGCCGAAGGGAAAAGAGCAGATATAAGTCCGATGATGAAAATCACTGCCGCAAAAGGACTAAGTGCATTTAATGCAACGTAAGGGAAAAGATCATCACCCTTAACTGTTATTCCTTGATTGTGAGCAAAGATATAAAGAGCAGCACCTAAACAAAGAAATAAGAAATTGACAAAAAACAAAGTCAAAGAGAATGTAAGCATATTCTTTTGTGCCGATTTAATGTTTTTGCAACTAAGATTTTTTTGCATCATTTCTTGGTCTAATCCTGTCATACTAATAGTTATGAACATACCTCCAAGAATTTGTTTCCACCAACAAAGACGAGAAGAAGAATCTGTTTCAATAAAAGTAAAATAATCGCTTTTTGTAACATTAGTTAGCATTTCCGAAAAAGAAAAGTTCATTTTATCTCCAATCATAATAAAGCAAATAACAAGTGCAGCTAACATACAAGTTGTTTGAAGAGTGTCGGTCCAAACAATAGTCTTGATTCCTCCCTTGAAAGTAAACAAAAGAATCAGAGCAAGAAAGAGAAAAACAGTTGCTTCAAAAGGAATATTCCAAGCACTAAAAACAAATTCGTATAAAACATAGATTACAATGAACATTCTAAGACTCGCACCGAGTGTTCTTGAAAGAAGGAAAAAGAAAGAGCCTGTTTTATGAGAGAATTTGCCAAAACGACTCTCTAAGTATTTGTAAATAGAAATCAAATTAAGTTTATAGTAAATCGGCATAAGGACAAATGAAATTACAAGATAGCCTAAGAAATATCCGAAAACGGTTAGCATATATGTAAAGCCTCTATCTTCCACCCAACCCGGCACAGACATAAATGTAACGCCACTTAAACTTGCTCCAATCATACCATAGGCTACGATAAACCAAGGAGATTTTTTGTTTCCAGAGAAAAATGAAGCACTATCAGCCTTTCGAGCCGTGATAAAGGTTATTGAGAATAATAAAATCGTATATGCGATGAAAACACCAAGTAAAATATTTGCCATAGTATTTGATTTTTTTTGTAATTTTGCTCTTATTTGACTGCAAATTTAACAAATATATATGGAATACACTTCTTTAATCTTAGAAAATGCTGTAAACGAGTTAGCAAAACTTCCAGGAGTAGGACAAAGGACTGCTTTGCGTTTTGCTCTTCACTTATTAAAACAAAATGAAGACAATACACTACAATTAGCTAAAAGTTTAATTAGCCTTGTTAGCGAAATAAAGCATTGTAAACGTTGTAATAATCTTTCAGATAGTGAAATATGTTCTATTTGTGCAAATCCACAACGTCAAAACTATACAATATGTGTAGTAGAGAATATAAGAGAGGTTATGGCTATTGAATCAACAAATCAATACAAAGGATTATATCATGTTTTAGGAGGAGTAATTTCTCCAATAGAAGGAATAGGGGTAGGGGATATAGCAATAGAACAACTAATAAAAAGAGTAGAACAAGAAGAAATAAAAGAAATAATTTTAGCCTTACCGACAACAATGGAAGGCGATACAACAAGTTTCTATATCAATAAATTATTAGAAAATCATAATATTAAAATTTCTGCAATTGCAAGAGGAGTGGCAATAGGAGATAAAATAGAGTATGCAGACGAACAAACTCTTGCTCGTTCCATTTTAAATAGAAGAGATTTTTCTGATATTTACAAATAAATCACTTAAAAAGAAAAACCAAAAGGTAAAAGTGATTCTGCACCCCTTAATCTGAGAATCTCATTTTGATTAAGGAGAATTAAAATTGTGATTTTTTCTTTTGCTCTCAATTGATTCTCTTGTAAAACCTGACAACAAGCACCACAAGGAAAAGCTTTTGTCCATTCGTTGTTTTCATTTCTTGCTGCAATAGCTAATGTCGTGATTTTTTCTTTTCTTGTACCAGCAGTAAACAAAGCAACTCTTTCAGCACATAAGCCAGAAGGATAGGCAATATTTTCTTGATTGCTTCCAAGAATAATTTCGTCGTTTTTTAACCTTACAGCAGCTCCAACACTAAAAGAAGAATAAGGAGAATAAGCCGAATAAGTAGCTTTTTTTGCACACTCAATCAACTCTTTCTCCTTATTATCTAACTCATCAAAAGAAAGCGTTTCGTATTTTATTTCGATGCTTTCCGATTTCATTTATTTTTTGTTTTGTTCTTTTAGAATATCTCTAATTTCTGAAAGTAAAACTTCCTCTTTGCTTGGAGCAGGAGGAGTAGCAGGTGCTTGTTCTTCTTTTTCTTTCTTTGATTTTAGTTTAGACAACAAACGAACAAAGCAGAAAATAGAAAAAGCAATAATTAAAAAGTCAAAACAAACTTGTAAAAAATTACCATAATTCAATGTAACCGCAGCCATTTCTCCCTCAGCTGCTTTAAGCGTAATTTTAAGGTCGGTAAAATTCACGCCACCTATTAAAACCCCTAATGGAGGCATAATAACATCGTTTACAAGTGAAGTGATAATTTTCCCAAATGCACCACCAATAATGATACCGACTGCCATATCAATCATATTTCCTTTTATGGCAAAATTTTTGAAATCTTCAATAACTTTTTTTACTCCCATGATATTTTGTTTTTTTAATTGCACAAAATTAGTACTTTTTTTTTGTTTTATTATAATTTAGGCTTATTTTTGCAATCAAAATAGAATAAAAAGATGAAAGCATTAGTTAGTACAAATTTTAATTTTGCAGGACAAAAAAGTCATTATGTTGGAAAAGTAAGAGATGTTTACAACATAGAAAATCAATTATTAGCAATGGTTGTTAGCGATAGAATATCAGCTTTTGACGTAGTTTTACCAAAAGGAATACCATTTAAGGGAGAAATTTTAAATAAAATAGCCGCTAAATTCTTAGATGCAACCTCTGATATATTACCTAATTGGAAAATAGCAGTGCCTGATGCAATGGTAACTTTGGGAAAACTTTGCGAACCTTTCAAAGTAGAGATGGTAGTAAGAGGATATTTAGCTGGAAGTGCGTGGAGAGAATACAAAGCAGGAATGCGAGAACTTTGTGGCGTTAAATTACCAGAAGGAATGAAAGAAAACGACAAATTTCCTACACCAATCATCACTCCAACCACAAAAGCCGATGAAGGACACGATGAAAACATAAGCAAAGAAGAAATAATAGCAAGCGGACTTGTAAGCAAGGAAGATTACGAACAATTAGAAAAATACACCTTAGCTCTTTTTGAAAGAGGAACTCAAATAGCAGCACAAAGAGGTCTAATACTTGTTGATACAAAATATGAGTTTGGAAAATATAATGGAGAGATTACACTAATAGATGAAATACATACACCAGACTCTTCTCGCTATTTCTATGCAGAAGGCTATGAAGAAAGACAAGCAAAAGGAGAAAAGCAAAAACAATTATCAAAAGAATTTGTTAGAGAATGGTTAATGGATAATGGATTTCAAGGAAAAGAAGGACAACAAATTCCAGAAATGACTGAGGAAATCGTAAATCAAATCTCTCAACGCTACATGGAACTTTACGAACAAATAATTGGCGAAAAGTTCATTGCAGAACAAACAGATGAAGATTTAGAAAAAAGAATTGAGAGAAACGTTACAGAATATTTAAACAAAAGATAGATGAAAAAAACACTAAGAATAGTTTTTCTTTTCACGCTTATCCTAAGTTTTTCTTCGTGTAATAAATCACAAGTCTATAAAGAATTTAAGACTTTGCCTAATTATACATGGGAAAGAATAGAAAAAGGAAAAAGTATAGAGTTTGATAACATCAATATAGAGAATGAGGAAGATGTATATGATATTTCTTTTCATATTCGCCACACTCCATACATCACAGAAGATGAAATAAAGTTCAAATTAAAGATAACCTCTCCTTCTTCTATTGTAAGAGAAAGTGTACACACAGTAAAACTAAAAGATAAAGAAGGAAAAGAATGGTTAGGGGAAGCAATGGGAGATATGATTGACTTAGAGGTTGATTTAAAAACTTTTTATTCTTTCATAGAACGTGGACTCTACAAAATAGAACTTGTAAACATGGGACAAAAATACCAATTACAAGGAATAATGGAAGTTGGTATAGAAATAAATAAATCAGACTTAGATAGATAAGTGTCAATTGAGGCAACAAAACAAAAACAAATAGAAACAATCCTTAAATCCCTGCCTACATCAGCAGGGGTTTATCGTTTTTTAGATAGAGAAGGCACTGTAATTTATGTAGGAAAAGCAAAAAATCTAAGAAATCGAGTTCAATCTTATTTTAAGAATGATTTTTCTCACTCACCTAAAACAAGATTATTAGTAAAAAAAATTCACGATATAAAATTAGTTGTAGTAGAAAACGAAACCGAAGCCCTATTATTAGAAAACAATTTCATAAAGCAATACAAACCAAGGTATAATATATTGTTAAAAGACGACAAAACTTATCCTTGGTTTTGTATAAGCAACGAAGAATACCCAAGAATATTCACAACACGCAAACGATTAAAAGACGGCTCTTTGTATTTTGGACCTTATCCAAATGGAAAGCTACTTAAAGAATTACAAGATTTAATAGGAAAACTTTATCCCTATCGTCGTTGTAAAATTCCGATGACAGAAGAAGGTGTATTAAAAAACAAATACAAGGAGTGTTTAAACAAACAAATAAAAATTTGTTCAGCACCATGCGAGGGTAATATTTCCAAAGAAGAATACAGAGAAATTATAAACGATATTAAAAGAATATTACGAGGAGACTTCTATCAAATAAAAAAAGATTTGAAAAATCAAATGATGGATTTTGCAAAAACTCTTGAATTTGAAAAAGCTCAAATCATAAAAGATAAAATACAACTCTTAGATGCTTATACTGCAAAGACTTCAATAGTAACAAATTCATCACTTAATGCAGAAATTTTTGCTTACGAAGAAATTGATGAAGGAATAATGCTAAATGCAATGAAAATTGTAAATGGTAGTTTGATTTCTTCAATATCAAAGCAAGTAAAAGCACCAATTGAAGAAGAGAAAATCAATATATTCACAACCGCAATCATTCAATTGCGTTCGCAACTTGCTTGGGAAGGAGAATTATTAATAGTGCCAGAAATACTTCCTTTGCCAGAAGACTATGCAAAGCAAACATTAGCAGACAATAGTGAGAAAAAGAAAGTGTTAGAACTTTGTCAGAAAAATGCACTCTTTGCAAAAAGTGATAAAATCAAAAGAGATACACTATTAGATCCTAATCGTTGGGCAGAAAATCTAATAAAAAATATACAAAAAGACCTAAATCTTCCAAAACCTCCATATTATATGGAATGTTTTGATAATTCAAATATTCAAGGTTGTAATGCTGTTGCCGCCTGTGTTGTATTTCGCAATGGAAAACCCTCAACAAAAGAATACAGACATTTTAATATCAAAACAGTTGAAGGACCTGATGATTATTCTTCAATGAAAGAAATAGTTTATCGTAGATATTCTCGTTTGATTAAAGAAGAAAAACCTTTGCCAGACCTTATTATAATAGACGGAGGAAAAGGACAACTTGCCGTAGCCGTAGAAGCATTGAATGAATTAGGCATTTATGAACAAATACCTATTATTTCAATAGCCGAACGCTTAGAAGAAATTTATTATCCTGGTAATCCTTATCCGTTATGCCTTGATAAAAGAAGCAATAGCCTTAAAACCATTCAGCATATTAGAGATGAAGCACACCGTTTTGGCATAACACACCATAGAAACAAAAGAAGCAAAGAAACATTCCATACAGTGCTTACTCAAATACCGGGAATAGGAGAAAAAACTGCAATAGACTTACTTTTACGCTTTAAAAGCGTAAAGCAACTCTCTGAAACACCGCTTTCAGAAATAGAGAAATGTATAGGAAAAGCCAAAGCCGAAAAAGTATTCGCATACCTGCATAAATAAATCAAAGAAATAAAAAAATAAAACAAAGAAAAAATTTAAAAAAGTAAAGAAAAAAAATTTTTTTCTTTGTTTTATTTTTTCTTGTTATCTTTGTAATTGAATAAGGTAAAAACAAATGCATATTATTAGCAAAGAAAAACATATTGGACAGGTGTTTACACCCGATTATCTTGTTTGTGAGATGTTAGATTACCTAGGTTATCTAAACAAAAGCGATATTTTAGACAAACATATTATTGATAATAGTTGTGGAAATGGTGCGTTTCTTCTTCAAATCACAGAGAGGTATATTCAAACTGCTATAAATAATAATTTGTCTAAGGAACGTATTATTAAAGGCTTAGAAACATTTATTCACGGAATAGATAATGATAGTGTTGCTATTGAAAATTGTATAATAAATCTTAATAATATTGTTTCAAATTACGGATTTGAAAATGTAAATTGGGATATTCGCAACGACAATACCTTGAAGGTAAAAGATTATGATGGAAAAATGGATTTTGTCGTAGGGAATCCACCATACGTTCGTGTGCATAATTTAGAGAATAATTATGATGAAGTTAAGCAATTCAAATTTGCAGAAGGTGGAATGACTGATTTATATCTTGTTTTTTTTGAAATAGGATTTAATATGCTGAATCATACTGGTAAATTATGTTATATAACTCCTTCTTCATGGCTTAATAGTCTTGCTGCTAAAAATTTGCGTTCCTATATCATACAATATAGGAATTTATTGGCGTTAATAGACTTAGAACATTTTCAACCCTTTGATAAAATTACGACTTACACACTTATTTCCTTATTTTCAAAAAGCATAGAAATAGAAAAAATAGACTATTACACATTTAATAGCAATACATTAAAGAGAGAATTTATTGATGAATTATCTTATGAAGATATTTTAATAGACACTAATTTTTATATTAGTAAAAAGGAAAATCTTTGTAAATTAAAGAATATAAAACGCAAACATAAAAAATATGTTAGCGTAAAAAATGGATTTGCAACTTTGGCTGACAAAAGTTTTATTGGAGATGATGTTCCCGAAACTTTTATTACAATTCCTATAATAAAAGGTTCAACAGGGAAATGGTCAAAATGCTTATTCCCATACGACAAAAATGGAAAGCCATTAGAGAAAGAATTGATTTTTCGTAATGAAGTGTTAAAAAAACACTTTGAAAAAGAAAAAGAAAACTTACTAAAAGGTAAGCCAGAGTATGAAGGCTGGTATTTATTTGGTAGGACACAAGCTTTATCTGATGTTTGGAAAGATAAAATCTCAATCAATTCATTGTTAAGGACTAAATCAGATTTAAAAATCAAAGAAGTAGAAGCAGGAAAGGGCGTTTACAGTGGTTTATATGTAGTAGGAGATGTTGATATTCAAGTAATAAAAGAAATATTGACTACTGACGAGTTCGTAGAGTATGTAAAAAGTATAAAAAAGTATAAAAGCGGAGGATATTATACGTTTAACTCAAAGGATGTCGAACAATTTATAAATTATAAACTTAATACATTAAATAATAATGAACAATCAAGAATTTTTGCGAGTAATATCGAACTCTTTTCGTGAATTTTTAAAATCTGAAACCTCTCGTTCTACTGCTAAATTAAAATCTTTGCATGGTGCAGTGGCGAAAGATATTGCAGATCTTTTAGGGGAAGATTATAAAGTGTTTTCGCAAGGTTATGGAGCAAATAAAGAAAAGAATATTCTTGGAAGATATATTAATAAAAGAGTAGATATAACTATAAAAACAAGAGAGGGTAAAGATGTTTGTGGAATTGCAGTAAAGTTTGTAATGCAAAACTATTCTCAAAATTCAAATAACTATTTTGAAAATATGCTTGGAGAAACAGCAAATATAAGAGCTAATAATATTCCTTACTTCCAAATATTTATAATATTAGACAAATTGCCTTATTATAGGAAAAATAAAACCATTAAAAAGTGGGAAGAGTTTAGTTCACACAATATAGAAAAGTATATAAAACTATCAAAAGACAATATAGATTTATACTTTCATACACCAAATAAAACTTTGATTTATGTAGTACATATACCTGATAATACCGAAATAAAAACTGCTGATGAGTATTTCGCTTATTACAAAAAGATGAATACTGATATTGTTTTGACGAAAAATATTTATAATCAATTTGATAACTCTGTTATTCTTAATGATTACGAATGTTTTGTTAATAAAATATATCATACAATTAAAGCTCAGTAGAATTAAATCAAAGAAAAATGAAACTCTATTTTGAAACGGATTATATGGCTGGCACACATAGTGAAATATTAGAACGCTTGGTTGCCACAAATTATGAAGAAACAGTTGGTTATGGTTGTGATCAATACACTCAAAAGGCTGTTGAGTTGATTAAAAAGGCTGTTTGTAAAGAAAATGCAAGAGTTCATTTTCTTGTAGGGGGCACACAAACAAATTCAACGGTCATTGATGGTTTGCTTTCAAGACATGAAGGTGTTTTAGCCGCAGAAAGTGGACATATAAACGTACACGAATCAGGTGCAATTGAGGCTTGTGGACACAAAGTCTTAACTCTACCTGAGTATGAAGGTAAGGTTAAGGCAGAAGATGTGGAAAATTACATTTCAAACTTCTATGCAGACGACACTTACTTACACATGGTTGCACCGGGTATGCTTTATATTTCTTTTCCAACAGAATACGGAACAATTTACTCTAAAAAAGAATTGCAAGACATTCATTCGGTTTGCAAAAAGTGGAATATTCCTCTTTATATAGATGGAGCAAGACTTGGATATGGCTTAGCAGCAGAGGGGAACGATGTTTCTTTGCAAGATATTGCTAATTTATGCGATGTTTTCTACATTGGAGGAACAAAACTTGGTGCTTTGTTTGGAGAGGCTGTTGTTGTATGTAACGATTCTTTGCTAAAAAATTTCTTTCCTTTGATAAAACAACACGGAGCCTTACTTGCAAAAGGTAGATTGTTAGGCTTACAATTTGAATGTTTGTTTTCAAATAATTTATATGAAAGAGTAAGCCGACATGCAGTTGATATGGCGATGAAAATCAAAAAAGCATTTATTGCAAAAGGCTATAATCCGATAGTAAACTCAACAACAAATCAACAATTCTTTCTTTTGCCAAATGATTTTATGGATAAATTAAGTGAAGACGTAGGTTTTGAACTTTGGGGTCCAAGAGGAGAAAAAGAAACCAAAGTAAGATTTGTTACTTCTTGGGCAACAAAAGAAGAAGATGTAGATTTGCTAATTAAAAGACTTAATTTTTGATTTTTAAATAAGTTTTGTATTTTTGTAATCTAATTTTAAAAAGTATTGATTATGAGAGCCTCAAAAGTTTTTTTATTGTTAGTTTCTTTTTTTATTTTATCGTTTTATGCTTGTGAAGACAAACCTGCGTCAAACACAGATGAGTTTCTTCAAGGTAAAGAATTGATTTATTTTTCACAAGAGTCAGATGTTTGGAAAGCCAAAATAAAGGATTTAGGTAGTTGTTATGCGGTTGTAGATGATAAGGAAAATCCTACTTGGTGCGATATAGTTGTTTGTACAGAGGATTTAAAGGATTTTAATATAGATTTGTATCATAAATATTTGTTTGTGCATTTTCAATTAAGCGAAAACTCAACACCAAAGAATATAATTGCAGAGTTTTATAAAAATAAAGATGCTCAACAAGCAGGAGTTTTTGATTTAATGCTTACCCCAAAGAATTTACAACTTCTTATACAAGGATTAGATAAAGAAGAAATAAGTGGAAAACTCTTTGGACAAATGCAAAACAAAGTGAATTCTGATGATGTTAGAGATGTGGTCTTTGTTTTCAAAAACATTCCAATAAAAACGGCTGATGAATTAAAAAAATGTCGTTAATTGACTTATTTTTCCCTCAAACCTGTGTTTTTTGTGGCAAGATATTAGTTCGTGGAGAACGAATAATGTGTCTTAATTGCTATAAATTCTATCGTTATGGAAGGAATGCTGAAAATGAATATAAGTATAAGATTACGGAAATGCCCGTTGAACATATTGATGTTTTTTTGAACTATGCTTATTGCAAAGATGCTTTACATTCTTTTAAATATGGAGGTAATCTATTCTTAGGAAAACAATTAGGAACTTTATGGGCAGAGCATTTAAAGCAAATTGAATGGATAGAAAATATAGATTTTATTATGCCTATTCCCCTTCACAAAAAGAAACTCTATAAAAGGGGATATAATCAAAGCGAGGTATTGGGACGAATCTTATCAAAAAAAATACAAATTCCACTTTCAACAAATGTAGTCAAAAGAATAATTAATAATCCTCCTCAAATAAAGGCTAAAAACCGTTGGGAAAATGTACGAGATATCTTTATTTTAAAACGAAAAAAAGGTTTAGAGAATAAACACGTCTTAATAATTGATGATGTGATTACAACTTCTGCAACTACTAATTATTTCGTAAAAGCTTTGCGTGAAATTCCTGATTTAAAACTATCTTTTGCTTATCTGTCTTCAAATTTTTAAGAATTAGTCGTATCTTTGCCATTTGAATTTTAATTTAATTAGAAAAATAATGAAAAAAACGAGCGTTTTTATTCTTTGTTTGGTTGCAACGATGTTTTGTTTTGCTCAAACAAAAATAAGTATCATTCCAGAGCCTATTTCGGTTAAGGAATTAAAAGAAAAAGAGTTTAAATTAAGTTCTAAAACCAAGATTGCAGTTAATACAAATTCTACTGAAATGCAATCGGTTAAATTCTTAAAAGAAAAACTTGAATATGCCTTTGGAAAGAAAATTTGCGTAACTGAGCTTTCTGAACTTAAAGATGATGCAAATGCAATCCTTTTTGTAAAGGTAAGTGATAAGGTTTTAGGAAATGAGGGATATAATTTAAAGGTAACAGAAAAGAATATTGTAATTCAAGCAAACGAAAATGCAGGATTCTTTTATGCTATTCAAACCCTATTGCAATTGATTGACCCAATGTTTGTAGGAAATCATGAAGTGGTTGCAATGTGTTGCACAAAAATTCCTGCATGTGAAATAGTGGATTACCCACGTTTTGCATATCGTGGAAAACATCTTGATGTTGCAAGACATTTTATGAGTGTTGAAGATGTGAAACGTTATATTGATTATATGGCTTTCCATAAACTTAACGTATTGCATTGGCATTTGACAGACGATCAAGGTTGGAGAATAGAAATTAAGAAATATCCTTCTTTGCAATCAATAGCCTCAAAGAGAAAATCAACAATTATAGGACACTATAATGATAATGATGCTCGCAATCCTAATTATGATGGATTTGTTCATCAAGGTTATTACACACAAGACCAAGCAAAAGAAATAGTTGCTTATGCTAAGGAAAGAAATATTGATATTATTCCAGAAATAGAAATGCCTGGACACTCTCAATCGGTGCTTGCTGCTTATCCAAACTTGGGTTGTAAAGATACTACTTACGAAGTATCTTGTACTTGGGGAGTTATAGAAGATGTTCTTTGTACTCAGGACGAAACAATAGAGTTTATGAAAAATGTTTTGGACGAAGTTGTTGAAATATTCCCATATAAATATATTCATATCGGAGGAGACGAGTGTCCAAAAGGACAATGGAAAGAATGTCCTAAGTGTCAAGCACAAATAAAGAAACATGGACTAAAAGATGAGTTTGAATTACAAAGTTGGTTCTTGCAACAAATAACACAATATCTTAAAACAAAAAATCGTCAAGCTATTGCATGGAGCGAAATTCTTGAAGGAGGGATTAAAGATGAGGTTACAGTTATGTCTTGGTTAGGAGAAGCAGACGGAGTTGATGCTGCAAGAATGGGATACGATGCAGTAATGGTTCCTTGTGCTTATTTATATTTTGATTACTATCAAGCAGAAGCAGATAACGAACCTCTTGCAATAGGAGGCTTTACTCCACTTAAAAAAGTTTATCACTACGAACCTGTTCCAAAAGAAATAGCAGGAACACCTGCCGAAAAACACATAATAGGAGTACAAGCAAATATGTGGAGAGAATACATTCCTACATTTGATTACACAATCTATATGGATTATCCTCGTACTGCTGCAATGAGTGAAACAGCTTGGAGTCAAAAAGAAAAGAAAAACTATGATAAATTCTTAGATAAATTAGAAAAACTATTGAAATACTACGATGCAATGGGAATGAATTATTCTCGTTCTCACTATTCTATTTCGGCAGATGTGAGTTTTAATTCTAAGACAAAGAATGTGGAATTGGAACTTAACACTCCTGCAAAGAACTCTGAAATAATCTACACTCTTGACGGAAGTGAGCCAACACTTTCTTCAAATAAATTAACTCAAAAACTTGTTCTTTCTCAAACAACAACAGTTTCTGCATACGTTGTAAGAGATGGAAAGATTATTTCTCCAATGTTCAAGGCTACTTACAACCTTAACAAAGCAACAGGAAAGAAATATGAACTTAAAAATATGAATCCACAATATTCAGGAAGCACAAAAAATGCTCTAACAGACGGAATATTTGGCTCGGCTAAGAGTTATGATAAATGGATTGGTACTTACGGATATGATTATGATGTAGTTGTTGATTTAGAAAAAAGAGAAAATATCAATTCTATTTCATTAAACTTTTTGGATAACGTAGGTAGTTGGATTTTTCTTCCAACAAAAGTTCATTTCTACGTATCTGATGATAACAAAACTTGGAAAGAAATTAGCGAATCAGACATTGAACTTACAAAAGAAGGACAAATACTTAATGTAAAAGCAAATTGCAAAGACAAAAAAGCACGTTATGTGAAGATTTATGCAGAAACAGTAAGAAAATGCCCAGAAGGACACCCTGGTTGTGGATATGATGCACATTGTTTTGCAGATGAGATAATTATTAAGTAATGAAAATAAACGAAATTAAAGAACTAAAAAATATTAACTTACAAAAAAGTGCGAAGGATATGCGTTCCTCTTGGGGAATACGCATAGTCCTTCCTCTTTCTATTGCAAATGCGTTTTTCTTATTAGTATTTTCGTTTTTTGGTCTATTCTTTAAATCTTTTTCTATTGATTTTATTTCCTCAACTCATTTTCCTCAAATGATGTATTTTTGGAAAGAGAATCTTTTACATTTCTTTACACCATCATTATTTTTCTTCATTTTCCTATTTCTACTAAGTATGCTATCAATTTATTCGTGTATGCTAATGTGGTATGGACATAAATCAGGAGTTCTACTATATGCAGTTAGTAAAGTAGGCCTTGTTTTTGTTCCTATTTTGTTTCTTGGTTACAGAGGCTTTTCTTATGGAGATATAATGTTGGCTTTATTTTTTATTGCTTACTATTATATTTATATGATAAAACACCCAATAAAGGAGGTTGAGAATGAGTGAAGCAGTCTTATATTTATTTCCTACACCTATTGCAGATATTGAAATCAATCAATGCTTACCAGAGGAAAATCAAAAACTTTTGCAAGAATGTGATAGTTTTGTCGTAGAGCAAGTAAGAACAGCAAGACGTTTTCTTAGAAAAGCAGGTTATACCAAAGATTTTTCCGAGGTAGAATTTTATGAATTAAACGAGCATACTGATTTAAAAGAAATAGATTCTTACTTAACTCCATTAAGACAAGGAAAAAATCTTGGATTGATGAGCGAAGCAGGACTTCCTTGCGTGGCAGATCCGGGTGCAGCTTTGGTAAAATTAGCTCAAAAAGAAGGTTTTAAAGTTTGTCCTTTGATTGGTCCATCTTCTTTAATGATGTCTTTAATGGCAAGTGGGTTTAACGGACAAAACTTCGCCTTTGTTGGATATTTACCAATAGATAAAAGTCAAAGAATAAAGAAAATAAAAGAATTAGAAAGCCTTTGCTACAAGATTTCTCAAACACAAATCTTTATAGAAGCACCTTATAGAAATAATCAAATGCTTCAAGTCTTAAAAGAAGTGCTTAGTCAAAATACAATGTTGTGTCTTGGGGTAGATATAGGCTTATCTTCTCAGCAAATCATAAGTAAATCTATTCAACAATGGAAAAAAACTACCATTGATTTGAATAAACGTAATACAGTCTTTTTAATTTACAAATAAAACAAAATGATAAAACCATTAGCGGAGGTTTTACGTCCTCAAACTCTTGAAGACTACATAGGACAAGAACATTTAATTGGAGAAGGTGCAATATTGCATAGAGCAATCAAAGAAAACAATGTGCCATCTATGATTTTATGGGGACCTCCCGGCGTTGGAAAAACTACTTTGGCTGGAATAATTGCAAATACCATATCAGCACAATTCTATACCTTGTCTGCAATCAATAGTGGTGTGAAAGAAGTAAGAGAAGTCATAGATAAAGCAAAACTTAACAATGGAAACTCAATCCTTTTTGTTGATGAAATTCATCGTTTCTCCAAAAACCAACAAGATTCCTTGCTTGGAGCAGTAGAACAAGGCATAGTAAGACTAATAGGAGCGACAACCGAAAACCCAAGTTTTGAAATCATATCACCACTTCTTTCAAGAGCACAAGTTTACATACTAAGAAATCTTGAAAAACATCATTTAGAAAAAATAATTCAAAAAGCTGTTTCTTATTTAGAACAAAGTGAAAACAGAAAAATAGAAATAAAAGAAACAGAAGCCTTAATTAGAATAAGCGGAGGTGATGCAAGAAAACTAATCAATGCAATAGAATTAGTATGCTCGCAATTCTCAGGCGATTTTGCAATAGATAACAACTCCGTTTCTACAATTATTCAACAAAACATAGCAATATACGACAAAAAAGGGGAGAATCACTACGATATAATATCGGCTTTCATAAAAAGTATTAGAGGTTCCGACCCAAATGCAGCAGTTTATTGGTTAGCAAGAATGATTGTATCGGGAGAAGACCCACTTTTTATAGCAAGAAGAATGTTAATCTTAGCCTCAGAAGACATAGGAAATGCAAATCCAAATGCTCTTTTGCTTGCAAACAATTGTTTTGATGCAGTAAGCAAGATTGGTTATCCAGAATGTAGAATAATACTCTCGCAAACAGCAGTATATTTAGCAACTTCTGCAAAAAGCAATTCTACATATATGGCAATTAACAAAGCGATAGAATTAGTTGAACAAACAGGAGATAAACCTGTGCCAATACATTTAAGAAATGCACCAACAAAACTAATGAAAGACATAGGATATGGAGCAGATTATCGCTATTCTCACGATTATGCAAATCATTTTGTACAACAACAATTTATGCCAGATGATTTGCAAGGAGTATCTCTTTACGAACCTGCCGACAATCGTCAAGAAAACTCTACAAGAGAACTATTAAGAAAATTATGGTCAGGAATATACAATTATTAACCTTATGAAAATAGTATTAGATTTTATAAATCAACTAAGTCTTAATAACAATAAAGAATGGTTTGATAAAAACAAATCATTTTACCAAGAAGCAAAACATTGTTTTGAAACATTTACACAGCAATTAATTGCAAACATAGAAACTTTTGACCCAACAATTAGGGGCTTACAAGTAAAAGATTGTACATATAGAATATATCGCGACCTAAGATTCTCAAAAGACAAAACTCCTTATAAGACACACTTTGGAGCATATATATGTCCAAACGGTAAAAAGTCAGGTTTAGGAGGCTATTATTTTCATTTAGAAGCCGAATCAAAGCAATATCTTTCCTCGCACTTACTTGCAAGCGGTGCGGTTTGCCTTCCAAACAATATAATCAATAGTATAAGAGAAGATGTGTTCTCTTTGCCAAACGAATTTCAATCTTGCTTAAGCAATGCAAAAGGTTGGGAGATAGACACTGAAAATAAAATGAAAACAGTGCCAAAACAATTTCCAAAAGACGCAATAAACGCCGAATATTTAAAACTTAAAGACTTTATTTTAAGCAAAAAACTCGACGATTCTTACGTTTTATCAGACAACTTATTGGAAAGAGTAACCCAAGAATTTGAAAAAACAATGAAGTTCAAAGACTTTATCAACCGAGCAATACAAGCAGTTGATTAGTTCTTATATTTCAACCATTTCCACAACTCTTTATAAGTAATCTTCTTGCCGTACATAAGTATTCCTGTGCGGTAAATTTTTGCTGCAATCACAACACATATTACAATAAAGACAATCATCAAAGAGCAAGAAAGAAGAATTTCCCAACTTGCAACTCCAAAAGGTATTCTGACCATCATAGCAACAGGAGCTGTGAAAGGAATTATTGAAAGCCAAAAAGCAATAGAACTTGTTGGGTTATCGCTCAATATAGGCAAACAAATGATTGCTAAAATCAAAGGAATAGTTACAGGAAGTGTAAATTGACTTCCGTCCGTATCAACATCGAGCAGTGAACCTATTGCACCAAACAAAGATGCGTACAATAAAAATCCCATAATGAAATAAAACACAAACATACCTACCATTAAAGGAATATTTATTGCAAAAAGACCGCTTACAAGTTCAGAAACCTCACTTGCTTCCGTTGCATTGATTTGATCAACCGTTACAATTCTTTGGTCAATATTGATTGTTTGTTCTTGTGGTGCAGAAAATATTTCAGGAGCGGCAGTTTGAGCAAAAGTGATTATTCCAAAAATAATTACAATCCACAATACAATTTGAGTAAGACTCACAAGAGCAATAGCAATTATCTTTCCAAATAGCAATTCTATTGGCCTTACGCTTGAAACCAAAACCTCCACAACTCGATTCATTTTTTCGTCCGATACACTCTTCATAATTTGAGCACCAAATAAAAAGACAAAGAAATAAATCAAGAATCCTGATACCATACCAAGTAACATCTTGACTTCATTATAGGATTCTTCTCCCGAAAATATATTTTTAGTGTAGAAATCTATTGTAGGATTGTTTACCCACGCAATTTCCTTTTCATTCATTCCATAATCCAATCGAAGAATGCTGTTTTTCAATATATTTGTTAGTTGATTTTTTATTTCCTCTTGTACACTTCCTGGAATTTCTTGCTCGCCATAATACATAAAACCTTTAATAGGAGGCGTGTCGTTAGTCTTTACAATTTCCAAAACTCCATCAACTCCACCTTCTTTCAAAATAGTTTGAGCAGTTTCTATATTATCAAAATATTCAAACTTAATTCTATCTGAGGATTTAAATTGATTTTTAAATAAATATACACTATCGTTTTGACTAATGTTAAGAGTTTGATCAACAACCATTACATTCAATCTATCTTCCTCAATAGTAGAGAGAAAAAATGGAGTAAAAATCAATAAACTCATTAAAATAGGTCCGAGAATAGTCATTACAAGAAACGATTTCTTGCTAACACGAGTTAGATATTCTCTTTTTATTATGATTTTTATTTTATTCATTATTTTTGATTGTTTCTATAAAAATATTATTCATTGAAGGAAGAATCTCTCTGTAAGAAAGAATATTAGTTTCTTTTAGAATATTAGAAAGTAAATCTGCATTTCTTCCTTTTTCTATTGAAAGGGTTAATATGGATTTCTCTTTATCTGTCTTTGAATTTAAAAGTTCGCAACCTTCAATCAACAAGTTCTCTACTTGTTCTTGATAAGGAATTATGATTTCAAATCTATTTTGCTTAAATCTCTCTTTTATTTCATATACATTTCCCTCTAAAATCATCTTAGACTTGTTTATAAGGGCAATAGAGTCGCAAATCTCTTCCACACTCTCCATATTGTGAGTAGAAAAGATGATTGTAGCACCTTTATCTCTAAGATTTAAGATTTCATTCTTTAAAAGATTTGCATTTAAAGGGTCAAAACCACTAAAAGGCTCATCAAAAATAAGTAGTTTCGGCTCATGAAGAATCGTTGTTATAAATTGAATCTTTTGAGCCATACCTTTTGATAATTCTTCCACACGTTTATTCCACCAATTACTTATTTCAAAACGTTCAAACCAATATTCTAATCTTTTTTTAGCCTCTTTTTTTGAAAGTCCTTTTAATTCTGCAAAATAAATAGCCTGTTCACCCACCTTCATTTTCTTATAAAGTCCTCTTTCTTCGGGCAAATAGCCAATGTTTTTAATGTCTTCTCTTGTTAATTTATTGCCAAAAAACAAAATTTCTCCTTCATCAGGGGCTGTAATTTGATTTATCATTCTAATAAGAGTAGTTTTTCCTGCTCCATTAGGACCTAAAAGTCCAAAAATTTCACCTTCTTTGATTTTTATTGAGACTTTATCTAAAACTTTATGAGAAGAATATGATTTACTAACCTCTTTGGTTTCTAAAATATTCATTGCGAAAAATTTTTCTTTGATTTTTGAAAATATTTCTTTACTTTTTTGAAATTTTTCTTTGATTTTTTTTATTTTTTCTTTGAAATAATTTTCTTTTTTATTGCTTTACACATCTAACACTTCGTCCGAAGGCTCTAAAACCGTATGTTGTGATATTAGGTACAAGGTCATCTCTATTAAAATCAATACAAGACGAAGTGCCTCTTGCGATTGTGTTTGCAGCCCAATAATATCCTCTTGTACCTATATGAATAAAATGTCCTGTGTAAGCGTTTCTAAGTCCTCCGGCAGGTAATAATAATTGTCCGTCAGCAATGCTAAGATAGTAATAACCATCTTCTGTAATTTTTACTTCAAATCCTAAGTTTAACAAGGCTCTCCATTCCTCCGAAGTAGGAACTCTATAACCACAAGGACAAGGATTTGTTAAACCATCTTCACTTTGCCAAAGTCCATCATCAGAATTTATCATCCAATCATTAGATTTTTTTTCATCAACGATAAATTTGCCGTGATTTACTTCAAAACTATTTGCTAAAACTAAGGTTGTATCAGATAATCTTTTTTCGTGTCCATCGGTTTGCCGACCCCATTGATACAAATCACCCCAAGAATCAGCGGAATTAACATCAGAAGATAAAGCACCAAGATTTCTATCCAAGAAAATAAGTTCTCCAACCACAGTTTTTATAGGAGGGAGTTCGTAATAAGAGAATTTTCCATCTTCTGTAACGATGGGTTTTGAGAATTGAGAATCATAATTCTGTGCAAATGTTGAAAAAAAACACAACATTAGCAGTAAAAAATACGTTATTTGTTTAAACATTTTCTAAATATTTATTATTTTTGTAAAAAACATTGCAAAATTATGTTTTTTTTAGCAAAAAGTGTAATAATTTTGAAATATAATTGTCTAAACAGATATAAAAATTAAAAAAAAGAGAAAAACCATGAAAAAATTAATGTTATTAGTAGCTGCATTAGCATTTACAGCAGTTACAGTTGCACAAGAACCTGTTAAAAAAGTAGAAAAGAAAGCAAAAGTTGAAAAAACACACAAATGCACAGGTGAATGTAAATCAAAAGATGCAAATCACAAATGTACAGGTGAGCACAAACACGATGCAAATCACAAATGTAGCGGAAATCACAAGCACGATGTGAAAGTAAAAGATGGAAAACAAGTAAAAGAACACAAATGTAGCGGAAATCACAAGCACGATGCAAATCACAAATGCACAGGAACTTGTGATCATCACAAAAAAGCAGAAGTAAAGAAATAATCAAAACTCTCTAAAACCAGCAAAGGCAAGTCTAAGGCTTGCTTTTGCTTTTGTGTTATGAGTGAAGAACAACTTATTTCTCAGATTCTAAAAGGGGATACTACTGCTTTTGAGGTATTGTTCAATGAGTATCAACTCAAAATATTGAATCTATGTTATGCAATGTTGCATAATAGGGAAGAGGCTGAGGATTTAACACAAGAGGTCTTTTTAGAGGTTTATAGAAGTTTAGACAAATTTCAAAACAAGTGTAAATTATCTACTTGGATTTATAGAATAGCGGTCAATAAGAGCATAAATCAATCAAAGAAAAACAAATTAAGACGTTTCTTTTCAATGGAATCCTCTGATGCAATAGCGGTTGCTTCTTTTGAACAAACGGATTGGAGCCTTGAAGATAAACAATATAACAACTACTTACATCAAGCCTTAGAAAAACTTCCAACAAAACAAAAACAAGCATTCATTCTCTACACCTATGACGGACTCGCACAAAAAGAAATAGCAGACATAATGAAATGTTCGCTTCAATCGGTAGAGGTGCTTGTACATAGAGCCAGAAAATCATTACAAAAACATATAGAATCAATAGATAAAGGACTTTTTAATAAGAAATAAATATGAAAATTGAAGATTTAATAGAAAGAGATAAACAAAAACAAGCAAATCCTTTTGCATTCACTCGCCTGCAAGGTAGATTAAATGAAAAAACAAATCAATCAAAACACTTTGTTCTTTTACATAGTTTGCAAATCATTAGCCTTTTATTAGTATTTGTCTTGTCGGTTAATCTTTTCACTGAATCAAAGACCCAAGAAATCTCTTCGCAAGAATCTTCTTTTGAACAATTTGCACAAGAGAATTATTTTGATATATTAACCAACTATTATCCTGAAATATTATTTGAATAAGATTATGAATAAGAAAATATTGATAATAGAAATAGCTATATTAGTGCTTTTGACAGGATTGAATGTTTTTTTGTTTTTTAGCAAAAAAGAAACTCCCTCTGCGTGTAATCACGAAAATTGTACCAATACGGAGTGTTATTTAACAAATACAATCTCATTAAACGAGAATCAAAAACAACAATATCAAGCAATAAAGCAAAAGTATCAACAACAAGCCATTCTAATTGCCGATAGCCTGCACATAAGTCAAGAACATCTTATGAGAAACCTTATGAATAATCCACAAGATTCAATAAAAATAAGAGAAATAGAACAAGTAATCTCTCGTTGTCAAGCAGAACTTTTACACATTTCAGTCAATCAATACAACGAAATAAAATCTATTTTAACTCCTTCGCAAATACCTGCATTAGATAAGTTGTTTTCTCAAATCTTTATTTGTCGCCCTACTTGCAATCATAGAGAAGAAGATGCAGGCACTCACCCTCCGCTTCACTAATCAAATTTTTTAATAAGGAAAGAAGGTTCTAAACTCAATACAACGCCAACAGAAAACGAAAAGAAACCATCTCTAATAACCTTTGCAGGAAAAGAAGGGTCTATTGCAGAATAATCAGGCAATAATCTATCACCTGTAATCTTGTTTTGTTTCCACAACTGACAATAAAACTTAATATTGTATTTTTGAGAGATAAGATAGTTGTAATCAATCTTTGCATAGAATTGATTAGCTCTATCAAAGACTAATCCAGGTGTATTGCTTGAAAAATTACAAAAATGTCCGCTACCAAGCAAAGAAATAAAATCCTCGCTATCAAAGTAAGCAATCTTCATATTTATCTTTTTTAGTTTTGCTCCAATGTAATAAAATTGAGCAAAACCTTCTTTAAAAGGCATAATATTGCCCGAAAGTTGTTTGTATTTTAAGTAATCACCTCCAAAATAAAGACTAAAATCTCTTGAAAAATTAACCTCACCTTTCAATCCTAAGGAAGCGTTTACCCAAGAATTTATATTAGATTTTATTTGTAGGCTTTCTCCTCCTAAATGTTGAATAATGATGTTAAAGGGTAAGGAAAGCTCAAATTTTTCTTTTCTTAAAATCTTAGTTTCGCTTGCAAGACCTAAACAAAATGTTTCGTTGTGAGAGGAATTTTTGAAAACAAAAGTCTGCCAATTAAGCCATAAATCCCCTTTAAACCATTTCGTATCAGCCTTTAATTGTAAACCCATTTCAGGATCGCCACTAAATGTGTTTTCTAAATTATATAAAGGCTCGCTTAAACCATGTAAATCTCTATAATCAATATTACCTAAACTAAATCTTAGACTTCTGTTGATTTGCCAAACAGCTCTGAAAAAAGGTACAGCATGCACTCCTCTTTGAAACTGATCGCCCGCCCAAGAAGGAAGATTACTATACACAACATTAGGATATTTATCAGCCCCCCAATAATGTAAAAGACTAACTCCTCCTTCAATAAAAAGATTCTCTTCTAATGAATAAGAAAGGGTAGGAGTAAGACGAAACCCGGGAAGAGTATATCCCGACATTCTCTCACCCTTGTATTCGTTATTTACAAAGAAATTATAATTGTAAAGATTAAATCGCAATTCATTAGGAGTAAATTGTGCAAAACCTATCTTACTCCATAAAATTATCAGAAGACAAAGAAAAAAACTTTGTTTCATTTCTAATTAGATGAAGCAGCGGCTTTTTTATCTTTCTTTTTGAAAACAGAAAACACTCTTTTAAAGAAACCTTTCTTGTTTTTCTTTTCCAATTCAGCCTTTTCAGCCTCAGCCTTTGCTTTTGCAGCTTCTTCTTTCATAGATTCAGATTCATACCAATCTGTTGGAGTAAAATCATCTTCCAAAATAACAATATTAGGCTCGGTTAAAGGTTTGTCAATCTTTATTGACTTTAAAATTTCCTTTATCAAAGCATTTGCCTCAGGGTTATCTTCTCCGTAAAACTCAATAGTATAGGTGTAACCCTCATCAATTAGTCCGTAAATACCACCAATAGAAGCTTCGGTCAAGTGAGTATTTGTAAAAGATAATAATTTTGCCTTTTTATTGTCAAACTTAACGTCTTTCACTTGGTCAATCAACATATATTCAAAGCCTTCTCTTTCACTCCTTTTTGATGCGATAGAAGTCAATCTTGTAACAGGCTCAATAACTCTTTTAGTGCAGTTGATTTCTACAAATTTTATGCCGTTTTCTTCCGTAGCTCTAATTCCAAAGTCACCAAATTTTTTACCAGTTTTTGAAGCCAGCCAACCATTTGGAATACCAAAAGTAATGTTTTCTTGACTTATTGTGTTTAACTCAATCTTTTGAGCATTAACTCCAAAACCACAAAACATTAAAAAGCATAAAAAAACAATCAAGTTTCTATTCATATCTGTACAAATTAGCATTTAAAGTGCAAAAATAATGAAAATATTTGTAATTTTGCCATTTGAAACAATTAAAAATACTAAACTAATGGGAAGAGCCTTTGAATATCGTAAAGCAAGAAAGTTAAAACGTTGGGGAAATATGGCGAGAACTTTCACTCGTCTTGGAAAAGAAATTGAAATGGCAGTAAAAGCAGGAGGAGCCGACCCAAGTGCAAACTCACGTCTTAGATTGTTGATACAAACTGCCAGAACAGAAAATATGCCGAAAGAAAACGTTGAAAGAGCTATTAAAAGAGCAATTTCAAAAGATACGGCAGACTATAAAGAAGTAGTTTATGAAGGATATGCAGCACACGGAGTAGCCGTAGTTGTGGAAACCGCAACAGATAACCCTACAAGAACCGTAGCAAACGTAAGAGCAGCCTTCAATCGTTGCAACGGATCACTTGGAACAAGCGGAATGACCGATTTTCTCTTTGAAAGAAAATGCAACTTCAAAGTAGCGATGAAAGAAGGTATCGACTTAGAAGAATTAGAATTAGAGTTAATCGACTATGGAGTAGAAGAATGCTTTGCCGATGAAGGAGAAATTTTTATCTATGCTGATTTTGCATCATTTGGTCCAATACAAAAATATTTAGAAGAAAATGAATTTGAAATTAAAACATTCAAATTTGAGAGAATACCAAACGATTTAAAAGAACTAAATGAAGAACAACAACAAGAAGTAGAAAAACTAATTGCTAAATTAGAAGAAGACGATGACGTTGTCAATGTTTTTCACAATATGAAATAATTCATTAAATCCTTAAACAAAAAAAAGAAAGTTTGTGCAGAACAGACTTTCTTTTTTTTGTTTGAAAGGGTGTTGAGAAACGAGGTCTATAAATTAGAATCGCCACGAATTTTCGTATGTAAACAAAATTTCTATAAATTTA
>CALEFF010000089.1 GCA_937876865.1 uncultured Bacteroidales bacterium
GCGCGTAATACAGATGAGCAGTAATTCAATAACATCATTGCCGGCATGCCTGCCGAAGGTGTTGACATCCACACAGCCGAACAAGCCGTATGGGAAGAACTCGACCGCCTGTGCCACGAACCAATACCAGAACAAGAAATCCAAAAAGTCAAGAACAAGTTCGTATCAGCCACAGCTATGGACCTCACCGACTACCAGCACTGCGCAGCCGAAATGGCATACCTCGAAATGTTCGGTAATGCCGACGACATCAACCACCAAGTGGAAGCCTACGAAAATGTCAGCCAGAAACAGCTGCTCAGAGTATGCCGTCAGGTGCTCCGACGCCGCAACTCCTGCGTCCTGCATTATTTAAAAGCAGAAGATTGAAAGTTGAAAGGTCCTAAAGTCCCTAACCCCTACCCTGCAAATGTTAAAAACATAAATCCGAAATGTTAACGCATCTTCGGATTTTTCCTTTTCTGCCCCTCTACAACCCCGATAAACAAAGAGTTTGGCTCAAATCTGTGTTCGCACACAAAAATCTTAAAAAACTCTAACTTCTTGATAATGTGACTCAACCAGTTTTGCCAATTCATCCAAAAGCCGTAACTTTGCACCAGTTTTAAGAGTAAAACAAGAGAGACGTTAATGTCGGATATATCAAATACGAGACGCAAACACATCCGACCAGTATTCACGAAAACGAATCAAATGAGAAAGATTTTATTATCGCTTTTCATCACATTCAGCCTCGGAGCATCTGCTGCGACAGCAGACCTCGAAGCAAAATGGGAAACGGTAATCAAAGCAATCTCCTTCGTGGAGAGCACAGGCAGAGCAAACGCCGTTTCACCTTGCGGAAAGTATGTAGGCTACCTTCAGATTTCCAAAATCCTCGTTCGCCAATGCAACATCCTTGCCGGCTACGAAAAGTACAACTACAACGACCGCTACAGCATTGACAAGAGCATTAACATGTTCATCGAATACCAGGAACGCTACAATCCAGAAGGCAACATCGAGAAGGCCATCCGCCTTTGGAATTCAGGCGACCTCAAATGCATGGAGCGCAAAGCCAAGACCGAGCGCTACTACCAAAGAGTGATGAAACGCTACAACACACTCATTAAAGCAGAAGCCTAACATTCTGAATAACGAAGCATCCCACACGGGATGCTTTTTTTGTTTCCTCCCGCAATAACGACACCCCAACAACGAAATAACGATACAACGAAACAACGAAATAACAGAATAACGATACAACGGAATAACGAAATAACGAAATCTCTCCAATAACTCCTCTACTTCACATTCCTCGTCCCGTTACATTCAGGATAACCGCTGCAACTCCAAAACTCACGCCCCGAGTTCACACCCTTTTTAGCCACACGCTTTACCATCGGCTTCCCACACAACGGGCACACAGGAGCATCAGCAGCCACACTCTGCTCCTTGCGATGAGCAAGCCGTTCAGCAGTTAGCCCCTCTGTAAAACCACCCTCCTCACGAAACGTCGCCAACTGATTATCAATCTGCTTCCCAAGCATCAGAATAAGTCTGTTACAAAGAATAATCATACAATTAGCCCCCACCACCGAATCCGCCGACTGCAACCACAGCGCAAGCCTCTCCTTCTGCTTCAGAATATGCAAACCACTCTCGTGCTGCACATCATCCATATAAGCAGGTTTGTCAAACTGCACCGCTGCCACTGCCCTATATTCCTGCGACCTCATAGACCACGGAGCCTGACCGTGCAACAGCAACCAGTTCATATAGTCATTCGACAATTCCGCCAGCGTGGCACCAAACACTATCTTCATTTATTTTATTACTCATCTTTTTTCATCTCCGTTTCCTTCGATGTTGAATGGCGCGAATTACCCTCAGCAATATTAGCAGGAGCCGATCTGGCGGCCTGCGTCATTTGTGCATACTGCCTACCACCTGGATCATTCGTGTTATTCAAGAAACGCGCACAAAAATCCTGCGTAGCCAACTGCACAACATTAGCCATCACCCAAGTATCAAGCCAGTAATAACCAAACTTAGAAATTTTAACCGCCATAAACCTATAGATTATTCATTACTACTAAATTCGCCATCAAAACGAAAGCAACGCAAAGATACAACGCCACACCACCCCACTCCAAACAAAAACACCACAATATACACTCCTCTGCACAAAAATTCCAAAACACCCCACCAAACCACGAAATAACAAAATTTAGCTACCCTCAAATTTAATGAGTCGGTTAGACACAAAGATAGCGCTTTTAATATAACTAATCTACAACAGTAGAAATTTAATAAGTCGGTTAGACATAAATAAAAGAATATTGGACATAAATATCTACAACAGTAGAAATTTAATAAGTCGGTTAGACCCCCGTTCCTATTGAAGTAACAGTCTTGTATCTACAACAGTAGAAATTTAATAAGTCGGTTAGACCTAATTTTCGAAGATGATTTTTCCTTAATATCTACAACAGTAGAAATTTAATAAGTCGGTTAGACTTGAGAAGGCTGTGAACCACACTGACCGATCTACAACAGTAGAAATTTAATAAGTCGGTTAGACAAAAAAAGAACGTAAAATATTTGCTAATATCTACAACAGTAGAAATTTAATAAGTCGGTTAGACTACTTATTTACTTCTGACGGGAAGGCTCTATCTACAACAGTAGAAATTTAATAAGTCGGTTAGACTTATTTTCTTTTTCATGGTTCAGTAAATATCTACAACAGTAGAAATTTAATAAGTCGGTTAGACAGGAAGGAAAACCGACGGACGGCGGACGCATCTACAACAGTAGAAATTTAATAAGTCGGTTAGACTACCTCTGGAAACAATAAGTGTACTTTTATCTACAACAGTAGAAATTTAATAAGTCGGTTAGACATCTTCCTTGTCGAGTCTGTAGAGCTCTAATCTACAACAGTAGAAATTTAATAAGTCGGTTAGACAAAAAAAAACGGCGAAACATTTGCTCGTATCTACAACAGTAGAAATTTAATAAGTCGGTTAGACATTGGGCACCAGAAAAGTAAAGTTACTGCATCTACAACAGTAGAAATTTAATAAGTCGGTTAGACATACTTCTGCCAGGCTGAAGGAGGCGGATCTACAACAGTAGAAATTTAATAAGTCGGTTAGACTCGACGGGCTGACGGAGACGACAGTATGGATCTACAACAGTAGAAATTTAATAAGTCGGTTAGACTCTCATTTATATTACAAAGATAGCAAAATTTTCAATTACAAACATTTATACCAAGACATTTTCTCGTCCATTTACCCCGCCCATTGCACGGTATCCGTATACAAGCCAGAGAATCAACCGCTTACGCACAGTTTCCAAAATGTTCACACTTAGGTTTGCATACTAAAAATAGAAAACATCTTTATCACGGTGAATCGCATGACCATACTTGCGAAGATGGATATTTGAGACGTCAAATATTATTACGCTATCCGCACCAGAAAACAACGGAGCAAAAGTTTCCTCAATATGAGCGGTAATGTTGTTTATTACACGCTGCGTGTTATTAACCTCGTACACCGAAAACTGGAGACGAACAGCACCATTTTTCCTCAACATCTTCGAGAAGCGCGTGCGAAGTTTATCATCTGCAATATCATAACTTATCACCAGCATCAGACCCCGAATTTAGGATATTGTTCTATCGACTTACCTTGCATAAAACCACGATAATACGACTGAACATATTTAAAGACATCTATTTTGTAGTCCACAAGAGCATCAAAGAAAACTTTTGTATAGTCTGCATTTTTCTCCAACTTAAGTTTGTATTCACCTTTTATCAGGGTAAAATCCTTTACAGTGAATTGTCCTCTGTTAAAAGCCGTCCTGACACATCTGTCAATAATGCAGCGAAACGGTTCCATTAAATCACAAATAAGAGATTTACGCTTAAACCACAAGCGGTGGAACACCCCGACATAAAGATCAAAGCCAAACATCCTAACAAAGCACTCCATATAATTGAAAAGCATGGTATAGCCTATATCCAATGCCACATTTATAATATCACATTTAGTTCTTGGGCGACGTGCCACCCACTCCATATCCTGAAAATAAGCTTTAAAGAATGCCTTAGAAGCTACACCTTCTATCCCCATCAATGAAGAATATTCGCTTACGTCTTGAATAGCCTCTAAGCAGGCCTCACAGTTTGCCAATGCCTCTTCCGTAAGCAAGTCTCTTCTCCTCGTGTTAACAAGCAATTGCCGCTGATTCATAATCTTATTCGCAATCAGCAACTTAGCAATGGTTATATCATTCTTATCCAGCGCATACTGCTTCTGCCGAAGAAGATAATTGGCTTCTGCCGAATTAGCCCAATAAAAAACAGGGCGGAAAGACGGTTTTACAACAATCAGAGCAACGCTATACTTCTTGCACTTCTCAATCAGGGGTGTCGTAACGGTTATATGTCCTACAACGAATAGTGCAAGAATCTTTTGGAATGGCAACTTCGTTAGAGTTTTCTTCTCTTCAGTTTCCTCCAAAAGCAATTCACCATTACTTACCCTCAGGCTACGTTCCTTAACGCAATTAATTACAAATATGCTTCGGTATTCTATGTCCTTATGCGTAAACATTATCAACGTTTGTTCTATCGCACAGATTGCAGTATATGCAATGCCTGCATTTATTTGGATTTATTGCCATATAATCCTCTGGATTGTAATTACGAAACTTGTAAACAAATGCGGCAAACTTGCATTCATCACTCTCTGTTGGCATTGCCACAGGAATCATTTTGTTTGTAGAGGTTTCATAAAAAGCAAGGTTGTCAACTTCATACCCCATTTCCCTCAAACAAAACATCTGCGCCCACAACTGATATATTTGTCCTTGGTAGATTGTTTTTATTTGGTATTTGCGTTCTATGAGTTTCTTCTCCCTTCCATCGTAAACATCAATTTTACCCATCAACTTGAACCTTTCCGAGTAGACTGGCATAGAAAGAAGCACATCCTTTCTATACCATTTATAATTTATGTGAATACCTGTATAAATTTTCTCGTTATATTTAAATATTGATAAATCTTCTTGGGTTAATTTCAAATTAAATTGATAATCTCTTTTTGAAAATACAGGAAAATTAAACGAAAGGTCTTTATCGGTTAAAGGAAAATATAAATTAGTTATTTGATTATCTATAAAGTCTGTAGTTTTTATGGAAGAACAAGAAGCTGTTAATGGAATTACTAATGGTTGTCTTAATTTACTTGTATTCAACACAAGTTCTGCAGAGTGCTCTCCTGCTTTTTTAGGAATATATGATACAGAAAAAGGCTGAGAACCATCTTTAATATCCAAGGATTTGGCAGACAATTTGAAATAATCCTTATCCTTCCCTCTAATTTCAAGACTTACATTATTCCTTATATATTTTCCTGAGACAATCATTCGGATTGTTTCTGGGTAAATAGAAGGTATTGGTATATGATTAAAGAATAATTCATTAATAGAAAGAGTTTTACCGTTTTTTGCTACTTCTACCATAATATCCGAAGCAATTCCATTATATGGATCATTCTTAGATTCAATTAAAATATTCTTTATTTGTATTGCAGGATTTACACCTTTACCTTTTATTTTAGATATTTTCCATGATATTTGAATATGCTCTTTGTTTTCACACTCTTGTGGTAAAAACACTTCATCAAATTCTTTGGTAGTAGGTCTTCTGCGAGTAGTAAAAGTATATGATTTATTATTTTCATCTAATACATTTTTCCAATCATCATTTGGAGAAAGTCTATATTGCAAAGTTGCACTCCAAGTTGCTTTTGAAGACTTTAAAGAATAACTTTTCCAAGATAATTTTACGCTTTCTTGACTTAGGGTTGATAAATTCAATATTATTCTACCTGTTTGAAGTTTTTTATTTTCTACTTCAAAATAAATAGAAGAATCTTTTCTTGTGTACTTTTCTTTATCAAAAGTTGGTACAATAAAGTTTGATTGCTTTAAAGAATGAATATTATAATTCTCTGTATTATCCTTTTGTGAATAAAGCGTAATATTTACAACAAATAAAAATAATCCAAGTAATGTTATTCTTTTAAAACTCATAATTATTCTAATACTGCTCTTATTTTATAATCCTCCATTTTATAAATTGTTGTCTTTTTGTTTTGATAACCAAAGTTTTCGTCCTTTCTTTCAAAATGGAAATTACTAATAATCTTATCTACTCTATTTAAATTCGGATTGTAAATAAAATCTTCTCCATTAGTTATTAAACTATTAACAAAAAACATTGTAATATCATAACCCAATGTTGAATAGATTCTATCAGGTTCTGTTTTAAAATGCTCTCTATAATCCTTTACAAAATCCACAAAATTTATATTAGTATAATCATTGAAATGATTCAAAGTAAAATGATAATTATACTTTTCTAATAAAGTGTAATCCAAATGTGGAAACTCAATCCAAGAATAATCTGCAAATAAAATCAAATCAGCATCACCCTTAAAACTAAAAGAAGACAACAAACGCTTTGCATAATTTTCATTATCCCTACTATTACCTTTATCAACAAGGTTTATCACAACATTTTTCTTACCATCTTTAAACTTTGAAGATAATTTTGAAGATTGTTTATTGTAATCTACTACCGACCAAGTATTATTTCCTTTGGCAAGCAATTGTTGATAATATTCTAACACTGTTTTCAATTCAGGTTTATTATCATGAACAACAATAATGTTTGCATCTTCATAATTTTTTCTAATATATCTAATAATAGTTTCAACTTCCGCTGCAGCAGAAGGTTGGATTTTGAACACATAATTATTATCCAATATAGATAAATCCTCACTCATTGGATTAACCACAGGTATTTTTTCTTTCTTTCCATAATCGGCTATAAGAGAAAAAGGTTGCTTGAAAACCAATGGAACAATTATATCCATATCTTTCATAATCTCTAAATTTAAAGCCGCTTGCACCTTTGCAACATCATTATCTGCAACGTCATAAACATAACAATCAACCTTAAAACCAGCTTTTTCCAAATTATCCAAAGCAATTCTTATTCCCTCATAAAAATGGATATAATCAAAACATTTATATCTTTGACGTTTCTTTTCATCTATATTGAACTTTGTAAAAGTCAGTTGATCCACACAATCATAATTCAAAGGCATAAACACAGCCATATTTATTTTACGAGATTTATCAGCTTTCTTTTTCCCTGATGATTTTGGATACAAAGCATTTGAAGACACTTTTATTGACTCTGTTTTCTCCTCTTTAAATACATGTTGATTTCTTACTGTTATCGGAACCTTTATTACTTGACCTGCTTTCAAGTTTTCGGCAGTTAAGCCTGGATTAACCTCTATAATATCCTTTTCTGTCAAAAAAAAGTTTCTTGAAATCCTATATAAAGTTTCGCCTTTCTCTACTTTATGAATTCCAAGCACATCATCGTTATTTCCATTATTAGTTTGAGAATATGCTGTTTTAAAACATACTAACACAAACAAAAAACAAATCAATTTAACAAAATATCTCATAACAATAATCTTAAAAATCTATAATTATTCCCATTCAATAGTTGCAGGAGGTTTAGAACTAATGTCATAACATACTCTATTTACTCCACGAACTTTATTTATAATTTCATTAGACACCTTTGCTAAAAACTCATACGGCAAATAAGACCAATCAGCTGTCATTCCATCGACAGACTCCACTGCTCTAAGAGCAACAACTCTTTCATAAGTTCTTTCATCACCCATTACACCAACAGATTGTATAGGAAGCAAAACAGCACCTGCTTGCCAAACCTTATCATACAAACCATCCTTTTTCAAATTATCTATAAAAATAGCATCAACTTCTTGAAGAATTGCCACTTTTTCAGCAGTAACATCTCCTAATATTCTTATAGCTAAACCAGGTCCTGGGAAAGGATGACGACCTAAAAGTTCATTTTTCAAACCTAGGGCTTTACCAACTCTTCTTACCTCATCTTTAAACAAAGATCTTAACGGCTCTACTATTTTCAATTTCATATAATCTGGAAGTCCTCCAACATTATGATGAGACTTAATTGTAACGCTTGGGCCCTTTACACTACAACTTTCAATAACATCTGGGTAAATTGTACCTTGAGCTAACCATTTCACATCTTTGATTTTTGCAGCCTCTGCATCAAAAACATCTATAAAAGTCTTACCTATCGCTTTTCTTTTCTTTTCAGGATCGGTTAAACCTTCAAGAGCAGAATAGAATTCTTTCTTCGCATCAACACCAACAACGTTTAAACCCATCCCCTTATAAGAAGCCAAAACATCTTCAAACTCATTTTTACGCAAAAGGCCATTATCAACAAATATACAATTAAGATTTTTTCCTATTGCCTTATGTAACAAAAGAGCAGCAACAGAAGAATCCACTCCACCACTTAATCCCAAAACCACTTTATCATCTTGCAATTTTTCTTTCAAAGCTTGAATTGTTGTATCTATAAAAGAATCTTCTGTCCAACTTTGCTCGCAACCACAAACACCAACAACAAAGTTTTTAAGAATAGTTAAGCCATCTATTGAATGATAAACTTCTGGATGAAATTGAATTGCATAAGTTTCTTCACCATCTATTTTATATCCAGCATTCTTTACACTTTCTGTTGAGCAAATTACTTTATAGTTTTCAGGCATTCTTTCAATTGTATCGCCGTGAGACATCCATACTTGAGAATTTTCTCCTACCCCTTTAAACAAAGCAGAGTCTTTATCTACATAATTAAGGTGTGCTCTACCATATTCTCTAATTTTACTTGCAACCACATTTCCGCCAAAAGCTTGTACCATATATTGAGCACCATAACAAACTCCTAAAACAGGCATTTTACCCTTAAACCACAAATCTGGCTTTGGAGCATCTTCATCTCTTACGCTACAAGGGCTACCACTAAGAATTACCCCTTTCACATCATCTGTAAATTTAGGAGGATTATTAAATGGATGTATTTCACAATAAACATTTAGTTCTCTTACCTTTCTTGCAATCAACTGTGTGTATTGTGAACCGTGATCTAATATAATTATTGTTTGCATTGCTTTTATTATTTTTTAGTATTAAACAATTTTCAAAATTACAAAAAAAAATTAAATCAAAGAAATAATTTACTAAAACAAAGAAATAATTTTTTAATTCTTTGAAATATTTTTCTAATTCAAAGTAAAATTACTACCTTTGCCAAAAATTAAAAATTGAACTATGATTTGGATAGCATGTTTTGTAGCAGCATTTATTTTGGTATATCTTTTGATGCCGATTTTCATTAGATTGATGGAGAAATACAAAATCTTAGACTCCTCTGGTGGAAGAAAAATTCACAAAGGATACACAGCACACATGGGAGGCGTGGTAATATTTATTGCATTTGCAGTAGCAATGTTTTCTTCCGTACTTCAAATGGTAGATAAAGTAAACATGATACAACTTTTAGCCTTTATAATCCTTCTATCCATTGTTGTAGTTTTGGGTATTAGAGATGATATGAACTCTCTTTCTCCAAGGGTAAAACTATTCTGTGAAATAGTAGTAGGATTCCTTTTTTGCTATTTAGATATTAGGCTTTATAGCTTCTATGGCTTGTTTGGAGTCGAAGAATTACCTATTTGGTTATCCTATATACTTACAATAGCCTTAATAATTGTAGTTTGTAACGCATATAACCTTATTGACGGAATAGATGGTCAAGCAGGAATGCAAGCATTAGCAGTTTTCATCTTCCTTGCAGGCTTTTTAATGCACCTAATCTGCACAACAAACGTTTTAAATTTAGACTCATTTTTTGCAAATGCTAATTTCTGGATGATAGCCTTTGTTGCAATAATTGGAAGTATTGTAGGATTTTTGGTTTTCAATTGGCAACCAGCCAAAATCTTTATGGGCGACACAGGAAGTTTATTTATAGGCACACTAATTGCACTTTCAATAATAATGTCTATGAATTATAGTGGAGCAGATCCTATTACTATTTGTCAACATGAAATAAAAGCAAAAATATTAGTCTTTCCAATGTTTTTCTTCTTGCCTTTTGCTGATACTTTACGAGTATTTATTTCAAGAATAAAAAGAGGCAAATCACCATTCTCAGCAGACAAAACTCACATTCACCACTTCCTTTTACGCACAGGCTATTCACATCAACGCACAACAATAACCACATTTATAATTTCAGTAATTGTATCACTAATATCAATCATTGTTGCATTCCTTATCAGCGATTTATATTACATTCTTTACATTATTTTAATGTGGGTTACATATGTTTTTGTGCTTCGTTTTACTGTTCAAAAAAAGATTGCAAAACTAAAACAAGATTAAAGAAATGGAAAATATAGAATCGGTAATAAAATATAGTGGTGTAGATTTAGAATTTGAAAAGACTATACTATCAGGAGTAAACCTTGATATAAAAAAAGGAGAATTTGTATATCTTATTGGAAAGACTGGCTCAGGAAAATCCTCTCTTTTAAAATCAATCTATGCCGACATTCGCATCGAGATAGGTTCTGCTTACGTTTGCGGATTTACTTTAAACGGATTAAAAAAATCAAAAATTCCTTTATTAAGACGTAAATTAGGAATAATCTTTCAAGACTTCCAATTATTAAAAGACCGTTCTGTTTACGACAATCTTGCATTTGTATTAAAAGCAACAGGTTGGAAAGACAAAAAAGCAATGAACGAACGCATACTTCAAGCCTTAGACGATGTAGGTCTATTGATGAAAGCAAACGAACAAGCATGTGATTTGAGCGAAGGAGAAATGCAAAGAGTTTCTATTGCAAGAGCGATTGTCAATCAACCAGAATTGATTTTGGCAGATGAACCTACGGGAAATCTTGACCCGATTACAAGCGAGGAAATAGTGCAATTGCTTATGGAAATAAATAAAAAACACGGCACAACAGTACTTATGGCAACTCATGACTACATTGTACTTGACAAATTCCGTGCAAAAGTAATTGCTTGTGAGGACGGAAAAATTGTTTCATAAATTTTGATTTATGAAACGAATATGCGTTAGCGTAAGTAACGATTTAATTTGTGATAATAGGGTAAATAAAACCTGCAAAAGCCTTGTCGATTACGGTTTAGAGGTAAAACTAATCGGCAGGGCTTTTAAATCTTCTCCCTTTCTACCATCTCGCTCCTATAAATGCAAGAGACTTTCAATTATTTTCAAAAAAAACGCTATTTACTACGCAGAATTAAACCTCAAATTATTCTTTTATTTACTTTTTTCAAAACAAGATTTTCTTTGGGCAAATGATTTAGACACACTACTCCCCAATTACTTGGTTTCCAAACTTAAAAGAAAACCCTTAATCTTTGACTCTCACGAACATTTTACGCAAGTCCCTGAATTAAAAGACAATCCATTCGCAAAAAAAGTATGGAAAGCCATAGAAAAACACTGCATTAAAGGTTGCGATGCTGTTTTCACTGTTTGCAATCCAATAAAAAATTACTTCAAAGAAGAATACAACAAAGAAAGCCTTGTAGTTAGGAATATTCCTCCAAGAATATTCTTCAAACAAGAAACAATACCTTCTTCAAAAAAAGAAAATATTATTGTATGGCAAGGAGCTGTAAACATAGAAAGAGGTTTAGAAGAATTATGTGAGGCAATGCAATGGATTGATGCAAGACTTCTCATCATGGGAGTAGGCGATATAAAATCCGATTTAGAAAAAAAAGTAAAAACATTACAACTTGAAAACAAAATACACTTTCTTGGACGATTGCCTTTTGAAGAAATGATGAATAAAACAAAAAATGCAAAACTTGCAATCTCAATTGACAAGGCAACAAACGGCAATTACGCAATCAGTTTACCAAATAAAATATTTGAATACATTGCTTGCTCAGTCCCTGTCTTAGTTTCACCCCTGCAAGAAATCAAACTAATAGTAGAAAAATACAAAACAGGAGAATTTCTTTCTTCTTACAATCCACAAGAGTTAGCAAAACAAATCACAAATCTTTTAAACGATGAAAGAAAACTTGACTTAATCGCAGAAAACTGCAAAAAAGCAGCCGAAGAATTATGTTGGGAAAACGAAGAAATTCAAATTTTTAAAACAATAAAAAACTTGGAGAAATAATGCTTTCAATCCTTATTCCTATCTATCAAGAAAATTGTGTAAACTTAGTAAACGACTTAGTATTTCAAGCAAAGGAATTAAGTTGTCAGTGGGAAATATTGGTTTTTGATGATTGTTCTCCAATAAAGTGTGAAGAAAACAAAGCAATCACTCAATTTCCTAACGTAGAATACAGAGAATTAAGCGAAAATCTTGGACGTTCTCGCATAAGAAATCTTTTGGCAGACACAGCAAAAGGAGATATTTTAATATTTTTAGACGGAGATAGCGGTATAGTTAGAAAAGATTTTCTAAAATGCTATTTACAAGCAATAGAAACAAAAGATGTAGTTCGTGGAGGTACAATTTATTGTAGTAAAGATAAATGTCCAAAAGGCTATGAATTACATTGGAAATATGGAACAAAGGTTGAAGCAAATAGAGCTTTACAAGGCGAAGATATGTTTACAACAAATAACTTTTGTATTCGCAAGAAAGTTTTTTCTTCTGTTAGATTTCGTCAAGACATCAAAGGCTACGGACATGAAGACACCTTATTTAAACTTGATTTAGAAGAGTTTAATTTTTCTTTTCAAAACATTGACAACCCCGTTGAGCATTTAGGATTAAAAACTTTTCAAGACTTTGTTTCTTCTAATGAAAACGCTATAAAAACTCTAAGAAATATTTCAAAAAATCAAAGAAATATTTTAAAAAATCAAAGAAATAAAAAAATAATTCAAAGAATTAAAATCGTAAATACTTACAATAAATTAGAGAAATATCATCTTGTAGGATTATACGTGATTTTTTATAAAATAACAAGAAGACTTATGTTAAGCCTTCTTGCAAAAAAAAATCCGAGTCTTTTTATTTGGAATTTATATAAATTAGGCGTTTACTGCAAAGGTTAAATTCCTAATCTCTGTCTTACAACCTCAAAAAGCAATATTGAAGCCGCTGCTGAAACATTAAGACTTTCTATTTCACCTTTCATAGGTATTTTCACCAATTCATCAGACATTTTCAACATTGTAGGACTTACTCCACTTTCTTCACTACCCATTACAAGCATTAAAGGTTCATTTGCATTGATTTGAGTATATAATGCGTTAGCTTTTTCACTTGCAGAATAAATCTTTATATCGTGTGCTTTTATTGTATTGACAAATGTTTTAAGATTATTTATTCTACAAACAGGTAATCGTAAAAGTGCACCCGCTGATGTTTTTATTGCATCTTGATTAATAGGTGCTGAGCCTTGTTGAGGAATTATCAATCCATTTGCTCCTGCACATTCAGCACTTCTTGCAATAGCTCCAAGATTTCTAACATCTGTTACATTATCCAAGTAAATCAAAAAAGCTTTTTCACCTATTGCATCTATATGTTCAAACAATTCTTCCAATTCCCAATACTCTATGTTGGAAAGTTGAGCAACCACTCCTTGATGATTTTGTTTTCGTGAAAGATAATCAAGTTTTTCAAGAGGGACATATTGTTGTTGAATATTTTTTCCACTTTGTTTAATAAGGGCTTTAAGTTCCGCAAATAATTTTCCTTGCAAATTACTTTGAAAATAAATTTTGTCGATTTGTTTTCCTGCCTTTATTGCCTCCATAACAGGACGCAATCCATACACCATTTGATTTTTTTCCATATCTCTTTATATTATTTTACCATCTTGCATAATCAGTCTTCTATCTGACATTTGTGCAAGCTCATTATTGTGTGTTACTATCAAAAATGTTTGTTTATATGTTTCTCTTAATTGAAAAAACAATTCGTGAAGTTGCTTTGCATTATTTGTATCAAGATTTCCTGATGGTTCATCAGCCAAAATAATTGAAGGACGATTGATTAAAGCTCTTGCAATAGCAACTCGTTGTTGTTCTCCACCTGATAATTCTGAGGGTTTATGTTCTGCTCTATCGTAAATGTTTAAAATATTTAATAATTCCTTAGCCTTTTCTATTGCAAGAGAACGTTTTTCTTTGGCAATCAAAGCAGGCATTATAATATTCTCTAAGGCAGTAAACTCATTTAATAAATAATGAAATTGATAAACAAATCCTATTTCCTTATTTCTAAACTCCGATAATTGTTTTTCATTTAATCCACTAATATCTCTGCCATTTATCTCCACCTTTCCACTATCTGCCTTGTCTAATGTTCCAATAATATTGAGCAAAGTAGTCTTCCCTGCTCCTGAGGCACCAAGTAGAGTTACTATCTCTTGTGAAGCAATAGAGAGTTCAACATCTTTAAGAACTTGAAGACTACCATAATATTTGTTTAAACCACTTATTTCTATCATATTACTTTTCTATATTTCTATTATTAAATATAACAAAACCAAATCCAAAAGATATACCCCAAGGATTTTGTTTTCCATCCCTTTGATGATAAGATAAAGTTAAATTAAATGGACCGATAGGAGTTCTTGCAACAAAAGAAGTATTTGCAATAAAGTATAGTTTTTGAAAAGGCGGACCATAAAAAGGGTTTTCATTTTCTTTTGTGATTATCTGCCTATAAGGAAGGAATAAATAAGTCCCTACTCTTGCCGAAAGGTTTATTCCTAACATATTATCCATAAAAAAAATATTTTCAACTCCTATTGCAGCATATTGATTTGCTCTATACTCTGGCATATAGTTTGTAAGAGTTTCTATTGTCGGCGTATAACTTCCTGCATTCAAAAGGCTTGACTTATATGTTGAAAATAAATTTTGAAAAGAGTAAAAAATATCTCCTCTTAAACCCAAAGTATAATAGGAATTAAAAGGAATATGCATTCTACTTCTTGCACTCATTTGCACCCAATTATGTTTTTGAAAATCATCTCTATGCTCGGAAGTATTACCCGAATAGAATCTCTCTCTACCATTTACATATTGAATACTTATCTTTTGATAATATCCTTTTGTTGGGTATTGCCACGCATCTAAACTATTATATTCATGATTGATTGAAAAAGCAAAATTATTGAATCTTGTTTTGTCGTTTGTATCTAACGAAGTTATATAATCCCTATTAAAATAACTATCTTCCACCTTACCAAAGCCAATCTTCATATATAAAACATCTTTCACCTCCATTGGCATTCCGATAGAGATTTGCACATTTTTCTCTTCTTGTTCTATGTAATTGATTGGCGAATATGACAAAATACCTTTTTTTAGTCGAAAATAATTCCATTTATTAAGATTACCTTCAACCTCTAAATAGAAAACATTTTTTGTTGCAAAGTCTATTCTTGAAGAAAAAGATAGTGAATTATAATATCTACCAATATAGGTATTTAAATTAAAAAAATAAGCGTGTCTATTCAAGAAATTATAATTTAAACCCGCATAAATAAAACTTGTAGGTGAGGTTGAGATATGTCCTCCTAAATCAAGATTCAAGTAACGCTTAGTTTTAACATTAAGATTCAAAACATAAGCATTGAAAAAATTATTATAAAATAAACTCGGTTGTATATCCTTTATATTTCTATCAGCATATAAAGCAATATAATTCTTTTTTAATGTTTTGGTATTTAGAACACTTTGTTTAAGTCCTTGTAAAATAGATGCAGAAACATAATTTTTCTTGCCTCCTTCAACACCCTGTACGCTGATTGCCTTAATTTCTAAATTAGGTTTTCTATCGTTAAATTTTTTTCGTTTTTTTGCCAAATCTTCTTTATTGATTGAATCAAGCAAAAACTCCCTTATTTCTTTTATTTTTGCTTGTCCTGCTTCATAACCAAGCCTTTCACATTCTTTCATCTTATCAAATTCCATTATACTAATGCCTGTAAGGTTTGGTTCTATCAAAACAGCACTTTGACAATCAATTTGATAATCAGAATCCTGCGTTAGCATATTTTCTAAATAAGAACGCATATCTCCTTGCTTTGGAGGAGCAAAATTACCCGCTACTTTAACCCCAATAATTATGTCTGGATTAAAATTATCTAACATTTCCTGTGCAGGAAAGTTATTATACATTCCTCCATCAAACATAATTTTTCCATCAATCTCTATTGGTTCAAACATAAATGGAAAACTCATTGAGGCTCTTATAGCTAAACCTAAATCTCCCTGACGTCTAATGCTCGCCTTTGAAGATTCAATATCAGCAGTAACACAAAAAAAAGGAATCATCAAACTATCAAAATTTCCTTCTGACACTTTGGTCGCACCAGAGAAAATTTCCATAAAAGCATAGTCCATCTGCACCGGGTCAACCACACTTGTAGGAATTTGCAGTTTTAATTTATCTTCTGCATCCATTGAGAGAGTAACTACTTTTGCAGAAGGTTTTTTCTTTTTGAAATAATAAGTGTACTCATCTTCCACCTTACCACTTACCCAATACTGAAACTCGGGCGAATAAAAAAGATTTGATATTTCATCTAAACTATAACCAGAGGCATATAAGCCTCCGACAATAGCCCCCATAGAAGTTCCACAAATATAATCAATAGGTATATTAGCTTCTTCAAGAGCCCTTAACACACCTAAATGAGCTAATCCTCTCGCTCCACCACCGCCAAGAACAACTCCTACGGTTTGACGTCTATTCTCTTGCCCTGAAACAAAATTACAGAGCAAGAGAAACAACATCAATAAAAAGCATAGCCTTTTTTGCATTAAAAAAATTATTTGATTTTAGCCATAGCTTGTTTTAAGTCGTTAATAATATCTTCAACGTTTTCTATACCAACAGAAAATCTTACTAAACCATCAGTAATTCCTGCTTGTTCTCTTGATTCTTTTGGAACCTTTGAGTGAGTCATTGAAGCAGGGTGTTGAATCAAGGTTTCAACTCCACCAAGACTTACTGCCAAAATTGCCATCTTTACATTATCCATTAAAGTACGACCTGCTTCCAATCCTCCTTTTAAAGAGAAACTAATCATCGTACCTGGACCTTTCATTTGCTTTTTAGCAAGATCATATTGTGGGTGATTAGTTAAGCCAGGGTACTTAACCCATTCTACTTGTTCACAAGTAGAAAGATATTCTGCTACTTTTTTAGCATTTTCTTGTGCTCTATCAACTCTAATTCCCAAAGTTTTCAATCCTCTTATTACTAAATAAGCTTGATGTGGGTCCATATTGCCACCAAAGTTTACCATAGCATTTCTTAATTTAGCATAAACCTCAGGTTCTTTTGCTGCAACAATTCCACCTACTATATCAGCGTGTCCGTTTATGAATTTTGTAATAGAATGCAAAACAACATCTGCTCCTAAGTCAATAGGATTTGACAAATATGGAGAACAAAAAGTATTATCCACAACAAGCAAAGCTCCATTCTTATGAGCAATTTCTGCACACGCTGCAATATCGCTTATTTCCATTGTAGGATTTGCAGGAGTTTCCACATAAAGCATTTTAGTATTTGGACGCATTGCTGCTTTTACTGCTTCAAGATCAGCAGTATTTACATATGTAGATTCAACTCCAAAACGAGACATATGTTGTTCCATTAAAACTCTTGAAGCTCCATAAACCGCAGAAGAAGATACTACATGATCTCCTGCATTCAAAAGACCTAAATAAACTGTACTAACAGCTGCCATACCCGATGCAACAGCTACTGAATCACAAGCATGTTCCAACAAAGCAACTTGACGTTCCAATGCCTTAACTGTTGGATTTCCTATTCTTGTGTACATATATCCCGGTTTTACACCTGCGAAACAATCTGCTCCGTCTTGTGCTGACTCAAACGAAAAAGTAGAAGTTTGGTAAATAGGAACAGTTGCCGAACCATAAGCGTCATGATGACCGCTGTAATGAATCAATTGGGAGTTAAACCCATAATCTTTTGGATTTTCCATAGTATTTTATTTTTTGAATTATTTTTTCTATAGAGTTTCTTTATCCACTTTATCATAGCATTCCGATTTTGCCTATAAAGTTAGTGATTCTTTCTTATTTTTATTTATATTCTTGCTTATTAATGAATCTTTTGTATTCTTCCACACAGCAAAAGAAAATGATAAAAATACGATAAAGCCACCATACATATATAAACTATCAATATATTTAAGTTGACGATACCAATAATCTCTTAAGATTTCATTGCCATATTCAACAGCTATATGATAGCATAAAAGCATTACATACCATATACCTAATAAAAAGAAAACAATCAATTTTATTCTTTCAGACAATATTATTGAAAACCTTTTGAATACTAATTCATATAAGATGTATGATATGTTGATACATAAAGCCGTTACACAAACCATACTAATAACCACTTCTTTTTTACAAAAGGTAAAATCAATGCAAAAGCTGATGTAATACACGCTGAAGAGTGATCGTATATCGTTACTGCCTAATAAATAAAAAAAGACTGATAAATAATAATATTACTTAAACTAATATCATTAGTAATAATTAAATAACTACCAAAAGAGTATATTATTATAATTAATAAATGAGGTTCAAATGATTGACAATAAATTTTTAGAAAAAGAAGCAATAGGAAAACTTTTAAATCTTAAAGGTAAAATATTACCACTTACTGAAGATAATGTAACTTTAGTAGGTAAAATGAGCGATGGTTCAATTGTAGAAGGAGAACATAACATTACTGAATCATGTAAGATAGTAAAAAAAGTTTATTACAAAGAAAAACCAATAGTAAATCCTACTGTAATAGATGAAATAAAAAAAGATATTAAAAA
>CALEFF010000090.1 GCA_937876865.1 uncultured Bacteroidales bacterium
GTCGCTGCCAGATTAAACCGAGAGCTTCGCTGAAAAGCGAGGCTCTTTTTTTTTGTGGTTGTGTGACTTTATGAGACAACAAGACTACAAGTCTACAAGACAACGAGAATGAGTGTTGGGGTTTGTTGATTAAGGTGGAGGGGTTAAGGTATTTTTTAGAAAAGAAAGGAAAAGTCGAGGATAGATTGAAAATTTGATACATTTGCTTATTCTCTTACAATGTTTTTCTATGGTCTTTATTTATTATATTGCCATTTTTATCCAACAAGAACCAATTCTCGCTTTCTTTATCTAAGACTTCAAATATATTTTTAGACAATATATTAACCTCAGAGTATTTTGCAGGAGTTATAGGTTTTCCTGTAATAGAATTTAATATACCATATAGCCCCAAGATACTATATTTCACATAATCGCTATTAGTATATATAGGATATTCATCTTCTGTATAGCCACTTACAAATAGAATGCTTTCTCTATTTTCATACATAAAAGGATTTATAATTTTTCCTGAGAAATCTATTTGCCACATTTTACCCTCTTTTGTCAATATAAATCCATCAGATACTATATCTATGTAATCATATTCAGCAGGATAAACAACCTGATTATTAGAATCTATAATTCCATACTTTTCTTCATTTACAACTACCCTATATCCGTTTTCATTTAAAGACAAAATCTTATCATAAATAGGATTTAAAATCCATTCACCTTTTTTATTTATTAACCCCAACTTACCTTTTTCATTAGTCATTACACAACAATCATTATGGAATAAATAACCAAAATCGTATGCATTATATTTATCAAAATAGCAATATTGGAAAGGAATTACTATTTCATTCTTTACATTTATAAATCCTATTTTTCCATCTTGCACAACAGCCGCAAGCCCTTCGGAAAACACCCATGCATTTGAATAATTATTACTATTAGCATCAATTATTACCTTCCCATTCTTTCCATTCAAAAAACCACGCTTATTTCCAATAGCATAAACAGTTAAAGAATCGTTTTTAGGAATAGAAGAAACCCAATCTAATTTTGGAGTAGTATATTCTTGCGTTTCAAGATTATAAATTTTATACTTATCATCATTATAATAATGAATCATTATATTTTTAGACAATAAATTATCATAATAACTATTTCTACCATACTTATAATTATAATTATCGTACAACACCATTGACACAATGCCTAAAATAAAGACAATAAAGAAGGAAATAATTAAACCTTTAAAGAGTTTAGAGAGTCTTTTCCACCACTTTCTCATTGATTGACACAAAAGACGACACATTGCAAAGGGAAACATACATAACATTGCAGTTGCAGCGAACAAAGCTTTCAAAAATTTTTTTATTATATTCATTTTGTTTATTTTTTTATGATTATTATTACTTGTTTTAACATAGAGAGTAATTCATTTGCCAAAATCTATCATTGAACACAAAAAAAACGCAGAAAAGACTGTAATTTAGCCAATATTTTTCTTGATTTCAGTAAAATAATTCTTTGTTTTAGAAAAATATTTCTTTGAAAAAAAATTTTTTTTCTTTGCTTTTTTTCGATTTTTCAAAGACTTTTTTTTTGAAGCTAAAATTTAGCAAAAAACAACCAAGAATTTCGCTAAATTTTCGTCAATTTTCCTCAAAAAAATCAATAAAGCAAATAATAAAATGGGCAAAAACAAAGAAGAATTAAGCGATTTTGATATAAAGTTTAACGACCTATTAAGTAAAATAGAAGGATACGAAAAAGCCTTTGAAAACAAAATAGACGTAAATAAACTTAGAAACATTCCACCCTTTGGAATTTTACATTACAGTATCTCTTCCGTAGCCATATAGCCCCGATAGCAAAAGAATAATCAGCGGTTCAGCGGATAATACCATAAAGATATGGGACGCAAACACAGGCACTTGCATAAAAAACTTAGAAGAATATTTCTGTAAAATACCTTCATAAGAAAATTTTCTTTAATTTTGCAATAGAATTTTGTTAATTTTTTCCATGTTACTTCCCCTTTGAGAGTTTAAAAAATAACACTCGGAGGGGTTTTTCTTTGCAATTAAGTTTTAATAAATTTAACCTAAAAATATTTGTACGAATTTAAAAAATATAATACTTTTGTTTATTAAAAGAAAAAGAGTGTTTTATGAAAGAAATCAAAGTGTTTTTAGCTTCGAGTGAAGAATTGAAATACGACCGCTTGGCGTTCAGCGATTTAATCCGCAAGTTAGACAATATTTACGAGAAGAGAGGAATCCGAATCAAGCTTTTTCAATGGGAAGACTTCGATGCGGCATACAACGACAAGAGAAACGCATTGCAAGAAGAGTTTGAGCATTATCGAAAGCAGATTTTGAACATCGAACGCCGCATCATAGAGTTGCAAGGGCAAGAGATAAACGAAGCAGTCAAAAGAGCGATGGAAGCATTCGCCAAAGGAGAAGTAAACGAAGCCGACATCATTCTTTCCGAAGCAACACAAGGAGTCGCTCAAAGGCGTGAAGAATATATCGAACACAAGAAAACGGGTGAGCAAATGAGGAAAAACCTTCTTGCGGACATCGATGCACTGCTTTTGAAAGCCGAAACCGTATTGTCAAACACCGAAAAAGACATAACGAAACGAAAGTCCGAAGCTTTGAATGCCTACCGAGAAGCCGACAAAACGGCACAAGAAATCGACTGCCCTGCGGAAAAATATATCGATTTGCTGTATAAGTATGGCACATTCCTTGCTACATACTCTTATTACAAGGAAGCATTAGAAGTAGACCTGCGTTTCGTACAATTAAGCGAAGAGACAAACGGACAAAACGAGACCACCGCAAAAGCATATAACTGTTTAGGATGTGATTACGAAGAGTTAGGAGACTACGACAAAGCTTCGGAATTAAAAAACAAAGCCTTGGAAATCCGAAAAGACGTTTTGGGAGAAAATCACCCCGATACCGCATCTTCTTACAACAACATAGGAAATGTTTACGATTATTTAGGAGACTACGACAAAGCCTTGGAATATCATAACAAAGCCTTGGAAATAAGAAAAGAAGTCTTGGGAGAAAAACACCGCGATACCGCAAGCTCTTACGACAACATAGGAATTGTTTACGAAGAGTTAGGAGACTACGACAAAGCCTTGGAATATTATTTCAAAGGATTGGAAATCAAAAAAAACGTCTTAGGAGAAAATCACCCCGATACTGCAAACTCTTACAACAACATAGGAGTTGTTTACAAAAATTTAGGAGACTACGACAAAGCTTTGGAATTTTATAACAAATCCCTGGAAATCAAAAAAGACGTTTTAGGAGAAAATCACCCTCATACCGCAAGCTCTTTCAACAACATAGGAGTTGTTTACCATAATTTAGGAGACTACGACAAAGCTTTGGAATTGTATAACAAAGCATTGGAAATAAGAAAAGAAAGATTGGGAGAATCGCATCCTTGCACTCAACAAACTTTAGAAAACATTTCTGAAGCGAAACAAAAATTAGAAGAATCGCAAGGCAAGACCGAAGAGTCAAAATAGAAAGAAAGGATTTTGGTCAAAGCTGTTTGGGAAAGGGTTGATGTATTAAAATTTTTTTTACTTTAAGAATAACGTTTGTGAGGGTTTGCAAAATTTTGATTTATGGGCGTTTTGATGTAAAATAAAATAGTTTCCCTAAGAGTTAAGCCCAAATGCGTGCGATATTTTCAAGTAAAAGATTTCTGATTGTAAATTTTCAAAATATAAGCCCTTAACTAAAAAACACAAAATCAAAGACTTAACTTTTTTAAGCCTTAAAAATGCCAAAAAAGTCTTTGTTTTTGCCAATTTTTTCATTGATTTTTTCAAAAAAAGTCAGGACTTTTGATCAACGAAAAGCCGATTTTCAAAAATTTAAATCGGACTTTTGAAAATTTAAATCG
>CALEFF010000091.1 GCA_937876865.1 uncultured Bacteroidales bacterium
GCTCATTACCGTAATGGCGATTACGATAAAACAAAAAGGAGAGCGAATTGCTCTCCTTTTTGTTTTTCTTATTCTTTAATTATTTGTCTAAATTATAAGAGTATTTCTTTCTCATTTCGCTCCAATTTGTTAAAAAGCAGTATCTTTGCGACATAAAACAGATACAGATTCATAATAGTGCAGATATTATTACCGATATTAAGCAGATTATCGAGCAAGCGAAAATGCAAGCATACTCGTCTATCAACACATTAATGATTCAATCGAATTGGTTGGTAGGTCGTCGTATTGTTGAAGAAGAACAAGGCGGTGCTGCACGTGCAGAATATGGCAAAGCCTTGTTGAAAAATCTTGCTACCGAATTGATGCCAATATATGGTAGTTCGTATTCTGCTCGTCGCTTGCAAGATTATCGTCAATTCTATCTCTATTTCAAAGATATAGAGATTTGGCATTCGCGAGTGCCAAATCTTACTTGGACACATTATCGTGAATTACTTACGGTTAGTGACGATACTGCTCGCTATTGGTATATGCAAGAGGCTGCAAAAGAGATGTGGAGTGTAAGAACGCTACATCGTAATATATCATCACAATACTATTATCGTCTGTTGCAGTCGCAATCAAAGGACGTGGTAATAGATGAAATGAAACAGATTACAGCACCTATGCAGGGCGATAAGTTAGAGTTTATCAAAAATCCTGTTGTAGCAGAGTTCTTAGGGTTAGCCCAAAACACTAAATTCTCGGAAACTGAATTAGAGAGTTCGATAATCGCACATCTTCAAAAATTCATTATGGAATTAGGAAAGGGGTATGCTTTTGTTGCTCGTCAACAACATATCCGTACAGATATGGGAGATTTTTATATTGACTTGGTGTTCTATAACTATATTCTCAAATGTTTTATGCTTGTTGATTTGAAAACAGAGCAAATCAGTCATCAAGATGTTGGGCAAATGGATATGTATATACGAATGTACGATGAACTAAAACGGACAGAAGGAGATAATCCGACAATCGGCCTTATACTCTGCTCTCGCACGAGTAAGGATATGGCACGATACTCGATGCTCAAAGACAATGACCGATTATTCCAAGCGAAGTACCTTACATTCTTGCCAACAAAAGAGGAATTAACAACCGAAATAGAGCGTCAAAAAATGATATTTAGATTACAGCAAGAAAACAACACCCTCGAAGAATAATCTATTGATATATTCAAAAAACTAAAAGGAGAGCGATTTGCTCTCCTTTTTGTTTTTCTTATTCTTTAATTATTTTTATTGTTTGTGTAGAGTGTGTGTCAAATACTTTCAAATAGTAAACTCCGCTTGATAGTGTGTTTAAGTTGATTTCTATTCTTTCAGAGTTGATTTCTATTTCTTTTAGTATTCGTCCTTGTATATCGCTCAACATTGCTTTTACTCCTTTTTCAAAGCCTTTTGTTTCCAAATACACTTTTTCTTTTGCAGGGTTTGGATATAGATTAACCTCTATTGTGTTTTCAACATCTGTCAATGAACTTTCATCGGTTGTAAAGGTTAATTCTTCTCCTTGTATTAAAGCGTTTTCGGTTGTGATAAATGCTTTAAATGCATAAGTTGTTTGTGGCAATAAATCAGAAAGCGTTACTGAAATTTCTGTTTGTCCTTCTACTGCTATTGAATCCCAAGTTGCGTTTGCTGCTTCTTTATAGTAGAATCCTTTTGTTAGAATTTCTATTGTTCCTTCTGTTATTTCTGCATTTAGCACTGCTGAGGTTTGTGTGATTGCTGTTGCTGGTAAGGTTGTAACTGTTGGTGCGATAATTGTATCGTTTGTTGTAAAGGTTACACTTGCCCATTCTGATACTCCTACTCCACAATTTGCTCTTACTAAGAAGTCATATTCTGTTTCTGGCAATAGATTTGTCAAGGTGTATGATGGTGTTGTTACATCTATTACTTCGCCTTGGTTTAGTTTTACTTGCCATGCTGTTTCGTTTCCTTGCGGTGTCCAAGTAACGTGTGCGGAATTTGATGTAATTTGAGATACTTCCACGTTAGTTGGTGCAAGGCATTCTTCTTCTATTACTCCTCCAAGTGTTGTGATTGAGATATTGTCTATTATTGCTCCTGGTTGGGTTCCTAACATATTGTTATTTCTCCATAGGAATACAAGTTTTCTTTGTTCATTTATTGGAGTAGGTATTGTGATAGTAATTGTTTGTGTGCCTTCTAATAGACATATTGCATTTGTTCCAAGGTGTTGTAAGATTACGTCTTGTGCATAATCTGCCATTGCGTAAGAATATTCTCCACTTAAATCGTATGCAGTAGTAGGTTCTAATATTTCGTTGGCTGGCAATAGGAATACTTTTAAATAATCATAGAAGATATTTGAGGATATTTCTCCTCCGATTGTTAGGTCAAATGTTATTGTTATGTATTCTGAGTTTGTGAATTGGAATAGTTTTTCGGCTATTACTACACTATTATTATTTGCTGAATATTGGGCTGTTTCTCCATTATCAGAGATAAACAATGAATTTGAATTTCCTCCTGTTGGCAGGCCTATTGCCCATTGATTTGCACAAGAGCCATTTCTTAACAACCAACCACTATTTCCTGGTGCTTCAAAGTTGCAAGTATATGGTATTGTGTCTGCATCTTGTAGGGTTGAGAATGATAGTGTTGGTGTTGGTAATGAATATAAATCTTCCTCACAAATACTTTGTACGTTTACTTGATATTCTTCAAATGAATTTAAACCTAAGGTGTATGTTGTGTTTGATGTTATTTGTGTTAAAGTGTCTTCTGTTCCTTCTACTACATAGTTTATTTTATAGTTGTCGGCTGTTCCTTCCCATGATAGTGTAGCTGTGTTTTCTGTTATGTTAGAAACTGTAAGGTTTGTTGGTGGGTTGCAGATTGCTTCTTCTATTACTACATTGTCTATTGCTGGTGGAACTTGTGATTGTGATGAGTAAGAAGATACGTATCCCCAAGTCCAAAATACTATTTTCTTTATTCCTTCAATATTAGCTGGTAGTTCTATATTTGCTCGTTGCCATTGACTTACTCCTGCATATACTCCTATTGCTTCATCTGTATTATAATATTCTGCAATTATTGCATCGTTTTCATCTTTTATAAAGACATATAATCCTGCATCTATTTCATCTCCCCACATTGAACCTGATACTTTGTAGTCAAAACTTAGTGTATAATCACCTCCTGCTCCAAAGTCAAACTCACGATATAATGCAGCGTAAGTATAATTCCAACCAACAGGCATATCAACACTATAATTTGTTCCATTTGAAGACATATATGCACTCATATTATCTTCTTCACCTGAGAATGTTGCAGAACCTATTGCCCAAGCGTTGTTTGTATTAGATATAGATACCCATTTTTGATTGTCATATATATCTGTGAATGTTGTTTCAAATGGCAATGATGTTGGTTGTACTGGTGTAGAGAATGTTATTATTTCACTCCATGGAGAATATTCTCCTTCTGAGCACAAGCCTCTTACGGCTACGCTATAAGTCATTCCATCTAATAAATCGTTTAGGTATGTTCCTTGATAACTGATTGTTTGAGTTTGTGCAGTTGCAAAGTCTATTGTGTTGCCTTGTTGTAGTGCGTACTCCCATTGTTGTGATTGTCCAAAATCAAGGAATGTAAGTTCTGCACTATTTGCTGTTATGTTTGAAACATTAACCATAGATGGTGTTTGACATGGTTGCCATTGTGAGATTTCTACGTTATCAACTAACATTTTAGATGTTGAACCCTCTCCATAGAATGCAAATCTTATTGCCCCTGTTAATGGCTCTCCGTTTTCATTTGCTAATTTGAAATTAACCCTTGATGCCTCAGGTGAAAAAGCAGAAATATTATAATCTCCATATTCCTTATACCCAGCAGAAGCTGCAAGATAATGTTCTTTGTAATTCTTATCCTTCAAACGATCTTTTATTTGT